>JAURGV010000151.1 GCA_030833605.1 Rhodothermales bacterium | reverse complement strand
CAAAGAGGTAACCGTGATCACAAATCGTTCAAACCACATCCCGATGTTCACGAAGATGGAGATAACAAACATGAACGTGATATTCCGGCGCAGCTTCTTAATCCAGAAAAACTGTGGGAAAAACAGGTTACACGACATCATGGTCCAGTAGGCCCAAGCATAGGGTCCAAACATGCGGTTTGTAAACGCATATTGTTCGTATTGAACGCCGGAGTACCATGCAATAAAGAATTCGGTGATATAGGCGAATCCAACCATCGAGCCGGTAACCAAAATCACAATGTTCATCTTCTCGAGGTGCTCGATCGTGATGATATTCTCAATACCATATACTTTTCGGGCCACAACCATCAAGGTAACCACCATCGCAAAACCGGAGAAAATAGCTCCAGCGACGAAGTAGGGAGGGAAAATGGTGGTGTGCCAGCCTGGTACAACGGATACCGCGAAGTCGAAAGAGACCACGGAGTGAACCGAGAGAACCAGCGGAGTTGCCAAAGCAGCTAGTAGCAAATAGGCTTTTTCATAGTTGCGCCAGTGACGGTTAGCACCGGTCCAACCCATGGCCAAAACACCCATAATTTTACGTCTTAATCCAGTTGCCCGATCGCGTAATGACGCAATATCCGGTACCAGACCTACGTACCAAAACACCGCCGATACGGTGAAATAGGTAGAAACGGCGAACACGTCCCAGAGCAACGGGCTCTTAAACTGAGGCCACATTTCCATTTGGTTGGGAATTGGAAGCATCCAATACGCCGCCCAAATACGTCCCACGTGAATCCCAGGAAACACCAAGGCGCAAATAACGGCAAAAATGGTCATGGCCTCAGCCGACCTATTGATTGCGGTGCGCCATTGCTGCCTAAACAGGAATAGGATAGCTGAAATCAACGTTCCAGCGTGTCCAATACCTACCCAGAACACGAAGTTGACAATTGCATAGCCCCAGCCTACGGGGTTATTAAGCCCCCAGACACCGGTTCCATTCCAGAACAGGTATGCAATCATGATGATCATTACCATCAGCCCGGAAAGAGCCAATCCGAAAGCACCAAACCATGCTAAGGGTGTTTTCTTCTCTGTATGCGACGAAACCAATTCGGTAATGTCGTGAAAAGAGAGATTCCCCTTTACCAGTGGTGCTTCGTCGTGGAAGTCTGCTAAATGTGCGAGATTCTTATCCATTCTAGCCGTACTTACGGGAGCCTGTGTATCGTATAGTGATTAATGTCGGTCAATTATGCCAGATTCGGATTCGGGTTGCGAATTCTTCCGAGGTAACTAACCCGAGGTTTAACCGAAAGCTCAGCTAACAACTCGTACCGACGATCCGATGTGCGCATTTTCGAAACTGCGCTATTTGGATCAGCAACGTTTCCAAACGTAATCGCCTGTGAAGGGCACACTTGCTGACAAGCGGTGACCACTTCCCCATCTTCAATGGCGCGATTTTCAACATTGGCTACTTTATTGACCTTGCGTACTCTCTGAATACAGAAAGAACACTTCTCCATTACCCCTCTCGAACGCACGGTCACATTTGGATTATGTGCCATGCGAACCGTTTCAGGAAGGGTTTTGGACCAGTTGTAGAAATTGAATCGACGCACTTTGTACGGACAGTTGTTTGCACAATACCGTGTACCGATGCATCGGTTGTAAATCATTTGGTTGGTTCCATCCGGAGAGTGAACCGTGGCAGCAACCGGGCAAACCTGCTCACAAGGTGCATTTTCACAATGCTGGCAAGGCAACGGCTGCATAACCATTTGAGGATTATCAAACGAAGCCCCATCGCCGCTCACGAAATACCGGTCCGTTCGGATCCAGTGCATTTCACGGCCTCGAGCAACTTGATCTTTACCTACAACCTGAATATTGTTTTCAGCTTGGCAAGCGACCACACAGGCGCTACAACCATTACACGTATTCAGATCGATTACCATACCCCATTGGTAGTCGTGGTAATTCGATTTCGTAAACGCTTCCTGCGTGGTAGGATGACTTTCCTGCCACAAAGCAGGGTAACCCGACCAATCTTCCCGGATGGGAGCAGGCTCGCCGGCAGCCACAAATTCTGGGTTTGCACGGTACTCATCGACCGTTGCTTGCCGGAAAAGGCCACGTTTTTTAACAATTTCGCCTTCTTCTAAGATCGCTCCGTGATCTTGGGTCGAAGCAACCATATACCCGGACCCGGATTTCGATACCGTAGCGGTTGCGATCAACTGACCTAACCCGTTCACGTTCGAACCGACACCCGTCGAAACAGCGCCTTGGCCGTAAACGTCGGTGTAATCATCCAAGTCAAAAAGATTGGTTTTGCGCTCAGGACGCTCACTAATAATATTCCGTCCGTATCCCATGGTTACCTGGATGGAATGGTCAGCCAAACCAGGCTGAATCCAAACAGGGAGGTCAACAACCGAACCATTCACATCAATAGCCACACGGTCGGTGATATACTTGCCACCTTCCAACTTGTAGGCTACCCCGAGGTCAGTCGCCGTAACGGGGTTCATTTGGGCCACGTTATCCCATACCACTTTTGTGGTTGGATCGGGCAATTCCTGCAACCAAACAATGTTGGAGAATTGGCCGTCGAATACTTTCGGGTCCGGACGAACAACAACTTCAACACCGGAATGGGCTGCGACAGAAACACCGGCCATCGCAGAAGCAATACCTGCGGAAGAAACCGTAGTGGAGGCCACGGCGAAACCAGTCCCAGGATTCAATCCGTCGTGGACTACTTTACGCCAAGCATTTTCAAAATTAGCTGAAAGCTCGGTGCGCCACGTCGAACGAACGAGGTCATAACCAAACTGCTCCGTACCGTTTCCAAATAGGGCGACGATTTCAAGCGCTGAATGAGCATCTTCGTAAAGAGGTGCAATTAGCGGCTGTACAATCGATTTAATACCGCTGCGGCTTCGTCCATCCCCCCATTCTTCCAAGAAATGAGTCTGCGGAACGTTCCACGTAGCTGCTTGAGCCGTTTCGTCGTTTAATAGACTCACATGTACCCGTTCGCTGACCTTAGCATAGGTGGTAGCAAAACTTGGCATGTCGTAGACTGGATTGACGCCCAGCGTTACGATTAAGTCAATTTGGCCCGCATCAATCGCAGCGGAAAGCGCCTTCATCGAGTCGCTGTAGACTGACGTGTCGCTGTTTGCATCTAAATAGGTTACGGTTGAACCAGAAGCGCCAAGGGCCACATTTATGGCAGCAGCCAAGGCATGTACGCCGGCTGGCTGATGGTCTCCAACCATCACAACGCCTTTTGATCCTGCTTTTCTGAGGTCGGCGGCCACTTCATTAACCCATGCATGGCTGCTGTGAACGCCGCTATCGCCTGCGTACAAACCCAATGCTCCTGCTAACGAAGCAGTAAAGGAAGCTACTTCGGACGACTTCATGCGAAGCCTGTTATCTGCCATACCGCCGGTAATGGAGTAACCGCTTTCAATAACGTATAAGCGGCTCATCTCCCCGTTAACGTCGCGACTACTTGCAAAACCGCGTGCATCGGCAACGCTATCCTGGGCTGAGGATCCTAGGAAATCAGCATCTAAGGAAACAACAACTTTAGCTGCTGACAAATTGTGCTTGGTCCGTACGCCTTTGCCGAAGGCCGCTTGTAGGCCAAGCGTCGCATTATTTCCATCGGCATGGTGGGATGTTACCCATTGAACAGACCCGAAACGTTGCTCCATTTGACGACGAGCAGCTGCCATGGTCATGGAAGACGATTCTTCAGCAATGACGGCGACACGCGTTGAGGTCGGTAAACCCGCTACAAATGCTTTGAATGCTCCCCAGTCTGATACTTCGCCATTATGGGTCAATTTGCCCATCCGATCAGGATCGTACAAGCTTAAAATAGAAGCTTGCTCATACTGAGACGAGGTGCCGAGGCTATCAGGATGGTCGGGATTCCCTTCAATTTTGCGAGGGCGACCATCAAAACTTTCTACTAATACCGGACGCAAAGCGCCTCTGAAGGGCATCGATGTCGCATAGAACACAGACGTTCCTTCGACTCGATCTTCCGGCATGTGGGAAAACGGAACAATGGTCTGGATAGGTTTACGGCACGCCGTAAGACCTGCCATGGCCATGGAGGCGCCCATCAGCTGAATAAACTGGCGGCGTGTTGCTCCTTCCGGTGCATTGGAAGCACCTGGAATGAACTCTTCTCCGGAAACCCGTTTGAATTCAGCCGTATTCTCAAATTGGCTGACGCTGCGCCAGTACTTGGAACGAGGGGTCTCCTCGCTGTTAGCGCTTGAATCAATGACTGGAAGCTCGATCATAATCTAGTTGTTATCGATGCGTAAGAATTCGCTTGAACGGTTCGATCGCTCGATTAGTAGTGGCAAGCTGAGCAGTTGGTGGGAGGCTGAATATCCTCAGAAAGGATTCTTGCCATGTTTACGGTTAGGAAGTCTTCGGGATGTTCATATCCCATTGTGGTGACTTCACTATTGGGCCTTAAATATTGTTCTGGATTTCTGTGGCATTCCAAGCACCATCCCATCGACAATGGTTGTGCTTGAAACACGACGTCCATTTCATCAATTCGACCATGGCAGGTTTCGCAACCTACGCCGTTGTTGGTGTGAACCTTATGACTAAAAAAAGCAAAGTCAGGCAATTTATGGACGCGTAGCCACTCAATCGATTCTCCTGTGGCCCAGCTTTCGCGAACCGGCAGTAGCTTAAGGGATTCTGTACGAATCTGGCTATGGCAGTTCATACAGGTCTGGGTTGCAGGTACGTTGGAATGATCTGCATCCTTAACGTTGGTATGGCAATACTGGCAATCCAATCCGAGCTGGCCAGCGTGGAGACGATGGCTGTATTCGACTGGTTGATCAGGTGCGTACCCGACGTCTGTATATTTTGGTGAAAAATAATACCAGACGAAAACGATGGCGGCGACGCCACCAACGAGGACTCCCAAAAGGGATAGTGTCGGAAGGGCATTAGCCTTCCTAGAAAAAATTTGCGCCATCCAGAACAGTGGAGTTGGTTCAATTCGCGAAATCACAGAACCCAAAAAACTAATCATTTATAGGTAGCAATGATAGCAGGGATCTCTTGAATTTCAGACTAAAAGCAGGTCTTCCCAATTGACCTTATCTTATTTATTTACAATAGTTTATAACTGTTTTAGCGGATTTTTTTCTCAAAAAAAGTTTCCACAAAATGAAGTCCGGTCTACGCAGAAGGGTGACTCAGGGTGTAAAATCGTCTCAGTAAAAGCGTTGCCGCTGTCGCGAGCCCCATGACCAAGCCAATCCACAATCCTTCTTCTTCATATCCCAGCGGAAAGGCCAAGATATATCCGGTGACCAGCCCTACCGCCCAGTACGAAAACATCGCGATTTTCATGGGGGTCTTGGTATCCTTCATGCCGCGAAGTGCCCCCATGGTTGCCACTTGGATACCGTCAAATACCTGAAAAATGGCCGCTAAAAACAGCAGGCGAACGGCTAAGTCGACAACCAAAAGATTTTGGGGGTCCTGGATATCCAAATAAATGCCGACAACGAACCGGGGTACCAGCCAAAAAACGACCGCGGTGAGAAACATAAACAAGGTTGAGAGCCCAATTCCAACATAACCCGCAACGGTTTTCCCTAGGTCGTCTCTCCTTCCAACGGCTTGCCCAACACGGACGGAAGTGGCCATCCCAATTCCCAACGGAACCATAAACGTAAATGCCGCGCATTGAATAGCCACTTGGTGGGCGGCCAATTGGGTTGTTCCGATCCACCCCATCATAATCACGGTCAACATGAACAAGCTCATCTCAATTCCCATGGATGATCCAATGGGATACCCAATTCGAAAGAGCTCTCTGAAATAATGACTATCTGGTTTGCCGAGGCGCGAAAAAATCCGGTACTCGGAGAAGGCTTTTTGCTTCGCGATGTAAATCAGGAGAAGCAGAAAATCG
>JAURGV010000150.1 GCA_030833605.1 Rhodothermales bacterium | reverse complement strand
AAAAGAGTACTCCCTTTTCCCTACGCCAAATTGCGCCTGATCCCAACCGCGGAAGATCCAATTGTTGAATGCTTTGTCGACGAAGATTTGGGTTGTGAGGCGTTTACCTACTATTTAAAATCTGGTAAAGATGACTCTCTTCACCTCGATGCTGTGCTTGACGTCAACAGAGACCCTGAATTCTTCAGTAACCTAATCATACACAAGCTTACTGTAGAAACGTTGGAAGCAATCAAGCAATCTGGCTTGGGGAAACGGCAACTTGCTAGGCAAATGGGTACCTCACCAGCGCAGCTTTACCGCCTACTCGATCCTACTAACTATAATAAATCATTGGGTCAGCTACTTTTTCTTTTACATCTAGCCAATAAGCAAGTCACTTTCCAGATTTCAGATCATGTTGAACAAAAAGAGCGAGAGCTGGTGGTTTCAATCTGATAGTTTTGGACGCAACGATGGCCCTTCCATAAAATACCCCTATTGATACCTAATACTCTTCACCGGTGTCGCCATCGCGGCTCGGATAGCCTGAAGACTAACGGTAATTACGGCAATCGATACCAACAGCGCACCCGCTAATACATACATACCAGCGCCGAGTGTGGTGTGATACGCGAATTGCTCCATCCAGCGCGTAGAAATCAGAAATCCTCCTACCGTCGCTAGAACAAAGGCAACCGCTACCGGCTTAAGGGCATCTTTCGAAAGAAGAAATACGACCGCCGATGACGATGCACCCAGCGTTTTTCGAATGCCAATTTCTTTGGTCCGTTGCGCAGTCGAATATGCCGCTAATCCAGACAGTCCCAAACAGGCAATAAAGATCGTTAACAGGGCAAACATCATGAGAATGTTCAATAATCGTTGCTCCGCTCCATATTGCTGATTGAAGTCATCATTGAGGAAAAAGCTGTCCATTCCAAGCGGAACGCCCTGGAACGGCCCACATGGATCCAACCTTTTGAACCATTGAACTGTTAGCCAGCGCGGCTTCAAATACTTCAAACCGCTCATTTAGCGCTCCCGCAGGAGCGCGCCGTGCGTCTAAGACCAGCACCTGTTCAGCGTCGAATCCGAGCGATTGGTTTTCCATAAACCGAACCTGAGTCATAGCCGCAAGCGTCACAATGATCAAGATGCCCGAAATGGAAAACTGAAATCCGACCAATCCTTGCCGAACCCAAGCGCCGTTCCCTTTCTGCGTCGCGTCTCCTTTCATCGCCGAGACAGCTTCAATTCCAGAAAGTAAAAATGCGGGGTAAGCGCCTGCCACAAGCGTGACCAAAATCAACACCACAAAGAGAACCCCCATCATTTCAAAAGAAAACAATTGAGGAGTCGTGTAAGAACGCTGAACGAAGGTGTTGAAAATGGGCAGCATCCCCCAGGCAATGACTAAGGCTAAAAAGGCCCCTAGAAAACTAGTTAGCCCTGAATCAAACAAAAACTGAATGGCTACAGAGCCCCTATCTGCTCCGATCGCTTTTCGTAGGCCAATTTCCTTGGATCGGGTAGATGACCGTGACGTGGTCAGATTAACAAAGTTGATTATGGCGATCATGAGCAAAAAGAAACCCACAGCGATCAACAAGTAAATGGCCTTCATGCTTCCAACGGGCCCTAACATATTGCCGAGCGTACTTTCCAAGTAGATGGAGGTCAATGGCTCCAAAACCAATTCATACTCGACTCCCCATGCGGCCAAATACTCGCCCACTTTTTCATCGGGCATGCTTCGAATTTTTTCGGCAAATGCTGAAACGTCGGCTCCTTGCGCAAGCAAAACATAGTTGGTCACATTCATGTCAAGCCATCCATCCGCCATTCGAGCGTCATATCCTTCCGGATCAACCACCCGAAGTGTTTCAAAGGACATAATGGCGTCCGTTTGAATGTGTGAGTTTTCAGGAATGTCTATGATTCCGGTTACGGTAAACGTATGCGAATCGCCAAACGCTAATTGTTCTCCCACAACTTGACCCGTTCCGAACAACCGGCTAGCCAAATCGGGACTTAACAAGACTGAAAATGGAGCACTCAATGCGCTTTTGGAATCACCTTCAAGTAGCGGAAAGTCAAAAATGTCAAAAAAAGCTGGGTCCGCATAAATCATTTTCTCATAGAAAAACTGATCGTCTTTCTTGATCGAATAGCTCGGATACGTACGCAAGTAGGTCACTTGCTCCACTTCTGGATATTCAGCTTTCAGAATTTGGGCGTAGGGCCATCCGGTACTGGATCCACCCATCCGGTAAATGCGATCTTCCTTACTATGAATATCTTTATCGAAATGCATTTCCTGACCAACAAACAGCACCATTAACAGGCAGCCTGCTAGTCCGATGGCCAATCCACCTACGTTGATTACGGAAAACACAGAATGTTTTTTCATGAACCGAAATGAAACGGTCAAGTAGTTGCGAAACATAGCCATCATCCATCTCCACTCACTAAATATTGATTGTTTTACGCGTCCTGCACCAAGCCGAACTTTTTTATACTCAGGCTCCAAATCCACAAAATTGCCCATGCGAGAGAGGGCTTCTCGGTACGCCACTTCTTCTGTCAAACCATCTTCCATCCCGGATTCCACGGCATCACGTAGATGGTTTTCCAACTCGTCCAAATCGTCTCCCAAAAAAGAGCGATTCAGCTTCAAACTTTGACGCCACGAGGCGATGGCCACTTCTAAATTGCATTGATACGGCATACGATGCACCTTAAACGGCTAAAGTGAATTGGGCTTCAGGACTCCACAAGCGAATAAACATGGCGTTCACGCTGAACCAGCTCTGTTTTTCGGCTTCTAAAGCTTCAACACCGGCGGGCAAAATCCGGTAGTATTTACGTTTCCGCCCCGTTTCTGGGGTTTTCCAAAACGATTCGATTAGTTTTTCATCCTCCAATCGGTGCAAAACGGGATATAACATGCCGTCTTTCCAGTCCAGGACCCCATCAGACAATTCTCGAACACTTTGAATGATGGCGTATCCATAGGAGTCCGAACGCGATAGAATGGACAATAAAATGGGCTTTGTGGAGGCGCCAGCGAGTTCTTTTGATATGATGTGATTCATTTTTCCCGAGTTGTGCTTGGAAGGGTTAACCCTAAAAGTTCTATGCATTACGGACCGGAATACATAAAAGTTATAGGTATCCCAATTTTTTTTTGATGCGGATGAATTGTATCGTCATCTTTTCGCCCTTCCATTCTTTACATCGTTATGTCTACCAAGCTGACTCCGGTTCTTTTAATTGCCCTTGTCCTGCATGTTGGGTGCGGAAACCCCGCGCCTTCCGCAGAAGACAATCCCGCTGGTCAAGACACGCTCCGAATTCTGGCCTACAACATTCATCACGGCGCGGGCATGGACCTTAAGTTGGATCTGGATCGAATTGCCAAGTTGATACGCGATCACAGTCCGGATCTGGTTGCGCTGCAAGAGATTGACTCGGTGGTGACACGCACCGAAGGGGTGAATCAAGCTGCCGTTTTAGGCGAATTAACCGGTATGGCGTCTGTTTTCGGTGAGTTCATGCCGTACCAGGGCGGGAAATACGGGATGGCAGCCATGTCCAAGTGGCCCATCATAAGCAGTACCAACCACCGTCTGCCCGACGGATCCGAGCCACGGTCTGCTATCGAGCTAGAAGTCCAGTCTCCCAAAACGGGCCGCACGCTTCGATTTGTCAGTATTCATTTTTATGAAACGGAAGAAGAGCGACTGGCGCAGGCCCAGGCTTTGGCAGCTACATTTGAGGGCGTGACAGAACCCGTAATTCTAGCCGGAGACTATAATTCTCTACCGGATTCTCCCGTGATTTCGTTCTTAAAACAGCAATGGGGATTTGTAGACAAGGGCGAGGACCACTTTACGTTTTCATCCTTTGAGCCGGTAAAAGAGATCGATTATTTCGCATTGAGGCCCTTTCAAGACTTTCAGGTGATCAACCAATACCTCATTGATGAACCCGTGGCTTCAGACCACCGTCCATTATTTATTGAGTTGGTATGGTAGTCCGGAAACTTCTACAAACTGCGATGTAGAAGCGAAAATGGCACTCCTATCACATAGTCGACCGTTGCGTAATCGCTCATCCATCTTGATGTGCGGATTTGCAATTGCGTTGATTATTTTGGCGAGTAGCTGGAAAAACGTCGAAGTTGCAGTATCGGATAGAATTCCTTCCGAAACCGCCGCTACGCAAAGCGAAAGTCCAGCCATTGTTAGCTCGTTTCTTCATACGGGGTTTGCCATCCCGCTTTCTCCGCCTCAGCTGGCCAACCGAACAGAGGTTCGGACTTTTGGAGGGGAAAAAGCAACCCAATTGCCTACACTAAAAGGCATTCCGATCTCTCATTTTCAAAATGAGGATCCCTCTTTCTGGGTTTCAAACGTGTCGCGAGTCGAGCCTCAAACGCTCCGAGTGATTCGCATCTAGATAGTCGTTGGGCAGGATTCTCCATCCTGCAAAATCATCTCACAACTATTTATCACGTTTTACGCACTAGGTGCGTCCTATCGAAATGAACTATTCTTCTTCGACCCCTACCCTGCCTTCTCAACCCCGCCCTTTCCGATCCAAACGCTCTAGGGCTAAACAATCCTCTGCAAAAGCAACAACCCCATCCCGCGTTCCTTCAGCCCAAAATTCGGTTCCTGTGGAGCGTGAAAATAATAGTGTGGTTATCGTAATGAGCTTAATTCTGGTAGCCGGAATTGCGCTCATTGGGTATGGTTTCTATGCCATTTTAGGAATGTAATCCCCATGAATACATCCAACGAGGCGTGGGGAAGCCGAATCGGCCTCATTCTCGCCATGGCAGGAAACGCCGTAGGCCTGGGCAACTTCTTGCGTTTCCCTACCCAAGCTGCTACCCATGGCGGTGGCTCCTTCATGATCACGTATTTCATCGCGCTCCTTCTCTTGGGCATCCCCTTGATGTGGATTGAATGGGGAATCGGTCGAAATGGCGGATTGTACCGAAAAGGACACATCCCGGGTATGTTTGCAGCGTTGTGGAAACACCCTGCCGCCAAATACTTAGGGGCTGTAGGTCTGCTTATTCCACTTATCGTTCTCACGTACTACACCTACATCGAGAGTTGGACGCTCGCGTACACCTTTTTCTCCATCACAAAAGGGTATTGGGGCGTTGAATCCCAAGCCGGAATGACGGATTTCCTCCATGCCTATCAAGGCATTGGAAACCCGAGTATGGTTGCATTGTGGCTTCCGTTCCTGTTTTTCTTCATCACCCTTGTTATCAATATTTGGGTGGTTTCGAAAGGGATTTCAGGGGGTATCGAAAAGCTCGCCAAAATCGGGATGCCGATTCTGTTCGTTTTTGCGGCCGTTTTGGCTGTTGTGGTCTTACTGTTGCCCGCCCAACCCGGTGTTGGGGCGACAGCAGCCGATGGCCTCAACTTCATTTTTAGGCCGGATCTTTCCGGTCTAGGCGACGCAGGAGTTTGGCTGGCCTCGGCGGGTCAGATCTTTTTCACCTTATCGGTGGGAATGGGTTCGTTGCAAACGTACGCATCCTATTTACGGAAGAAGGATGACATTCTGCTTTCGGGAATTGCCACAGCGGCAACGAATGAAACGGCTGAGGTCGTTTTGGGCGGTACCATAGCGATCCCCGCTGCTGTTGTGTTTTTTGGCGTAACAGGCGTTACCCAAATTGCTGCTTCAGGAGCGTTCAACCTCGGTTTTGCTACAATGCCGTTGGTATTCATGCAGCTCCCACTTGGCCAGTTTTTAGGCTTTATGTGGTTTGGGCTGCTGTTTTTCGCCGGAATTACCTCTTCCGTAGCCATGGCCACCCCCATTATGGCCTTTTTCAGGGAGGAATTTGGGGTCAAACGCGAAAAAGTAGCCTGGGCCATTGGCCTGGTGGTGTTATGTGCCGGCTTGATGCATATCCGTTTTCTTGAATTCGGTTTTCTGGACGAATGGGATTACTGGGCAGGCACGTTCGGACTCGCCGTGTTTGCGACCATGGAGGTGATTCTGTTCATGTGGATCTTCAAACC
>JAURGV010000014.1 GCA_030833605.1 Rhodothermales bacterium | reverse complement strand
CGCGTGATTTGGCGGACGACTTGAAGGTTCACTTTTTGGGTGAAATACCGTTGGTTGAGTCCATCCGGACGAATGCCGACGACGGAACGCCTATCGCCACCGACGTGAATTCTCCTTCTGCTAAGGTTTTTGCTGAGATCGCCCAGGATCTAGTGAAACAGGTAGAGTGGAGAAATGCCGTTCGACCGGCAACCCAAGTAGTTGAAATTGTCCGGTAAGTTACCTGCGAACCAACAAGGTCAGAATGAGTTGAATAAACTCGGCCTTAAAAACCCATTTCGCCAAGTCCTTTATGAATAGTACTGTTCCAGTCTCCCCAGCTCAAGATCCAGCACTTCGCGTTCAAGTCGAAGCCGCTTTGGATACCCTTAGGCCTTATTTGCAAGCTGATGGCGGGTCGGTCCGTTTAGTGGACATTACGCAAGAAATGGTGGTTGAACTTGAACTTTTAGGGGCGTGCGAGACCTGCCCCATGAGCTCGATGACGCTTCGGGCCGGGATTGAACAAGCCGTAAAGCGCTCGGTCCCTCAAATTACTCGCGTAGAGGCTGTAAACGTTTAAGGCCTAAGCAAAGATTGATGAAAACGGGGGATCCGCGCTGCGCGCGGACCCCCCGTTTTCATTTCAATAGACGTGACTGTCGCCGCCAAGTGACGGTCTAGTTAAAGCCGGTCCCGGAAACAACAGGCGCCGTGTCCTGATTGGCCACTTGCCAAGCCGTTCCAAAAATCACTTGAGCGATGCGGGCCATACGCTCGTATTCGATTTTCTCTGGCTCATCATCCACACCGTGGTAATCAGGATGCGTACCCGTAAAGAAGAAAATGAACGGAATGTTATGTTTTCCAAAATTCCAGTGGTCGCTACGACGATAGAACTGATTGGGGTCATCTTTAGAATTGAACCGTTCATTTAAATCCAGTTTCGTTCCTATTACTTCATTTACGCGAATGTTAATGTCGTGCAATTCCTGCGAAACTAGGTTGGAGCCAATAATATAAACGTAATCGGAGTCGGGCCCGGTATGCGTCGGATCAACTCTTCCCACCATGTCGATATTGAGGTTCGCAACTACACTTTCAAGTGGAACGAGTGGTTCTTTATCGGTGAAATAGGCAGACCCTAAGAGTCCTTTTTCTTCTCCCGTAACATTGAGGAATAGAACCGAGCGTCGTGGACCATAGCCATCAGCTTTGGCTTTCATAAATGCTTCAGCGATTTCAAGCACGGAAACCGTACCTGAGCCATCATCATCCGCGCCATTATTTATTCCATCAACAGGATCAGGGCGCATTCCGATATGATCGTAATGCGAGCTAACCACGACCACTTGGTCTTTCAAAGCAGGATCTGATCCTTCTATAAATGCGACCACGTTCTCCGTAGAGGTTTCGTAGGTTTTGTTGTTCACTGTAGCACGAACCGTGGTTGCGACTTCTAAAACGACCGGCTTGAGCGATGCGTCGATAGATGCTTTTAGGCTTTCAACGGTTTTCCCATTGGCCGCCAGCAGATGATTGGCTACTTCGGGAGAGATGCTCAAAACGGTGGGGAAGCGACTTCTGCGGCCACTATTTGGGTTTGGAGGATCCATGGACAAACTTCCCACAGTAGGAGGAACGTTACCCTGAGCCATCGCCGCATCAAATACCGAAGGCTGCTCCATAGGGGAGAGGTCGCCTACAATCAAAACACCGGCAGGAGCCGCTTCGCCCGATGGAAGGGAGCGTAGTTTATTGAAACGTCCCGTCGTCCATGTAGAAAGTTTACCACCGTCTGTCGCTAAAAGGCTCATTTCAGGGCCCTTCATCGGTTCATCGGCCAAAATCATGAGCCATTTGCCTGCCACATCAATACCAGCATTGCTTAGCGCCGTGTAATCATTGTAGTTCAGGTCATCATCACCAATTCCGTACCCACCGAAAACAACCGATGCCGTAACATCGGCTTCGCTAGCGAAAACGGTGAAGAAACTTCCATCGGTTTTAGAACCACCAAAGGTATGAGATGGGCTGGTTGCTCCGTCTACAAACAATTCAGCTTTCTCAAATCGTGAGCCGTACAAGGGGAATTCTTGTAAGTACGCTTTGGGTGATCTTGGATTACCATCGCCTCCGGTTCCTTTTGGAGTCAGTCCCATTTTGCGGTACTGACCGGCTAGATATTCTGCCGCCATTTTTTGTCCTCGCGTGGAGGTTTCTCTGCCTTCAAAAAAATCAGAGGCAAAAAAGTACAAGTGTGCAGCGAGGTCTTCGGCCGAGATGGAAGCTTGGTACTTTCCAACCAGCTCCGGATTTTCAAATGTGGTGGGGGTGTCGCCAGGAACGGCCATTCCTTTTTGCCGGTCTGTGTTTTGTGCCTGCACCGCCATCGGCCATGCAACCATCAAAGCCACCATCAGGCCTAATGTTATCCGTACATTCATTGTAGTTCGTAATCTGGTTTTCTTACTAATGGAGAGCGGACACCAATGGGATTTAGGTGAGACGTCCCCGTTTATTTAAATAGGCCATTAAGGCCGTTCCGTATGGTTCTGAAGTATCAAGTTCTATAAAGTCGATGTTCCTTTCGCGGCATTTTTCGCGAAAACGAGCAGAAAATGTTTTGACCGCTTCCGCATAGTTTTCTCTCAGCTGCGAAGGTTGTAAAGACATTTCCTCTCCGGTTTCCATATCAACAAATTGCATGGGAACGTCGGGGAATCGGAAAAGACGTTCCGTTTCTGACTCTAAGACGTGGAAAACGAGCACTTCATGCCCTTTGTATCGTAAATGACGCAAAGAATTTAAAAGGGCTTCGTGTTCACCGATGTTTTCAAACAAATCGGTGATGATTACGACCAGCGACCGCCTAGCAATTCGTTCTGCCACTTCATCCAAAACAGACGCTGCGCTCGTTTTCAGCGTGGTTTGCTCTTGTTGAGTCAAGTGCTCAAGTCGCGCTAGCAGTTGCCGTAAGTAACCATGCGTACTCTTGGGAGGCATCAAGGTGTGAATCTGCTCATCGAAAGCAATCAGCCCCGTCGCGTCGCGTTGTTTAACCATCATAAAATGAAGGGCGGCAGCCAAATAGGCCCCATACTCCAATTTAGATACGCCAGAGGAATGCTTGTATCGCATCGAAGGCGAGGTGTCGAGAACCACGTAATGCCGAAGGTTGGTCTCTTCCTCGTACTGCTTAACGTAGTGGCGATCCGTTTTCCCGTACACTTTCCAATCTACGTGTCGAAGCTCATCACCGGGATTGTAGGGCCGATGTTCTGCGAATTCTACCGAAAAACCGTGGTAAGGACTTTTGTGGAGTCCAGTAATAAATCCTTCGACAATGAGTCGTGCTCGGATTTCCATATTGGACAGTTGCCCGACAAAAGCCGGATCCAGGTATTTTAAAGAGGCACTTTCCCCGCTCACGAATACTCCACGATTAAATGTACAATTCAATTTCTCGGTGGACAGGGTATACGACTTCAATGGGAATCGTTCCGAATCCATTCGCATCATCTTTACAAATCTTGTACCCCTTGTTGTAGAATGACTTGGATTAAAAATCGTAACTTACAGGTATGGAGCCAAACGATGTCATCAAAGCGCAACTCATGGACGCGCAAGACCTAGAGCGCACATTAAACAGAATGGCGCGTCAGATCGTTGAGATGTTCAATCTCGATGAATCAAGGGCATCGTCGTTTGCGCTGATCGGCATGCAATCCCGAGGCGTTCACATCGCAGCTCGAATCCGGCAAATTATTTTGGACGTGGACGGCATTGATGTCCCTTTGGGTATTTTAGATGCGACCATGTACAGGGACGATTTTAGACTCCGATTCAAACAGCCTGTAGTTCGCGAAACCAAAATCGATTTTGACATTGACGGCCGAGACATTGTGTTGGTGGACGATGTCCTATTCACCGGCAGAACAACTCGCGCAGGATTAGACGCCCTCACCGACTTGGGTAGGCCTGCTTCTGTCCATTTTCTCGTATTGATTGATCGCGGATTGAGGGAGTTACCTATCAAAGCTGACTTTGTAGGCAAAAGAGTCCCTACATTGCCGGGTGAAGAAGTCCGAGTGCGGCTGTCCGAGATGGACGATAAGGAAGGGATATGGCTTGTTGAACGACCTTTTAATGCAAATAACGAACGTTCTTGAAACCAGTGGAATCGACAACTGAACAGATGAATACCGGATTGGATCACCGCCATCTTCTTGGTTTGTCAGACTATTCGGCACGGGAAATCAACTTAATTTTGGAAACGGCCCGAAGATTTAGGGATATCCTGAATCGACCGATCAAAAAGGTGCCAACGCTCCGAGGAATTACCGTCGTTAATTTGTTTTTTGAGTCTTCTACCAGAACCAGAATTTCTTTTGAGCTCGCGGAAAAACGGTTGTCGGCCGATACAGTAAATTTTAGTGCCTCTGGATCCAGTGTTTCGAAGGGAGAATCCTTAAAGGACACCGCCCAGAACATAGAGGCCATGAAAATTGATATGGTGGTGGTCAGGCATGAATCGCCAGGGGCTCCACACTTCTTGACGCAATGTGTCGATGCGGTGGTAATCAATGCCGGTGATGGAGCGCATGAGCATCCTACTCAGGCCTTGCTGGATATGCTGACCATTTCAGACCGATTCGACTCTTTATCCGGCTTAAACGTGTCCATTGTTGGAGATATTTTACACAGCCGAGTGGCTCGCTCGAATATTCATGGGCTGCTCACGATGGGCGCAAACGTGACCATATGTGGCCCACAGTCGCTTTTGCCGGTACATCTCGAAAAAATGCCTCGCGCCGGATCACTGCGGATTACCAACCGATTGGAAGAAGCGTTGGAAGGATGCGATGTCGCGATGGCCCTGCGTATTCAATTAGAACGCCAAGGTAGAAGCCTTTTCCCAAGCATGCGCGAATACCATGAGCAGTTTGGAATCCAAATGCACCACTTGGATCGATATAAGGATTTAATTGTCATGCATCCGGGCCCTGTAAATAGGGGCGTGGAATTGGCCAGCGAGGTCGTGGACCACGAAAGGGCGGTGATATTGAATCAGGTGACCAACGGGGTGGCCGTGCGCATGTCGGTTTTGTATTTGCTTTCTGGACAATCTTCGCCTGAATAGCATGCCTACGTCAGAACCGCATCTCAATAACATTGTCGACCCGGTTCGAAAAAAATCTGTTGCGAATACCCCGGAAGAAGCCGTTCGACAAGCCACCATTCGTTTTCTACATTCCAATCGTGGCATCCCTACTGGATTAATGAAGGTAGAGCAGGTCATCGAAAACGCTCCTGGGGACAAGCGTGCCGATCTTATTATCTATTCGACGACTGGAAAACCTTGGATGCTGGTGGAGTGTAAAGCACCTTCTATTAAAATTGACCAAACGACGTTTGATCAGATAGCGAACTACAATAGGTTTGTCAAAGCCCCGTATTTATTTGTCACGAATGGTTCTGATCACTTTTGTATGGAGGTCGTTGATGGTTTGGTAACATTCATTGACGATCTTCCCATCTGGTAGAGTCGACATCAATAATTGAGCAGGAAATGTCTTTTTATTCGGAAAAAATGATCGCCATAGCAGCTGTTCGGGAGGCTTCGGAATTGTGCCGAGCCGTTCAAAGCGAACGCGACAGCGATGCTATCAAAAAAGTAGATAAAACCCCTGTTACAGTAGCCGATTTCGGGAGTCAAGCTTTGGTGTGCTCTCGCATTCGTCGGGCCTATCCTAGTGATCCAATTATTGCTGAAGAGACCTCTTCCATGCTGCGCCAGCCTGAAAATGAAGGGAATAGACAGCGGGTGGTGCATCACGTTCAGAATTTGCGACCAGATGCAGCAAGCGAGGATATTTTAGAATGGATCGATTACGGCGGTCACAAGCTACAGGCTGAGCGGTTTTGGACCTTGGACCCCATTGACGGGACAAAAGGGTTTTTGAGAGGTGATCAATATGCGATTGCTTTGGCGTTGATTGTAGATGAACAGGTCGTGGTCGCCGCGCTCGCGTGCCCCAATTTGGTGTTAAACAGTGCGCCAAACGATAAAGGCGTTTTGGCTATCGCTGAAAAGGGAAAGGGAACGGAAATTTACCGTCTCTCTGATATGCAAAAGATTGGAAATGCTGAAGTTAGCGCCATTACCGAGGCGGAAGAAATCCGGTTTTCAGAATCGGTCGAATCTACGCATACTTCGCATTCAGATGCTCACGAAGTGGCTACCCGATTAGGCATTTCTAAAGACGCAGTACGTTTGGATTCCCAAGCTAAATACGTTGTGGTAGCTGCAGGTGACGCAGAGATTTATATGCGTTTACCTTCTTCCAGACGCTACGTCGAAAACATTTGGGACATGCCGCCGGTGCGCTTATCGTCGAAGAAGCAGGAGGGACCGTTACCGATATCGCAGGAAAGTCCCTAATGTATCGCCATGGTTACCAGTTAAAAGACAATAAAGGGGTCTTGGTGTCGAACGGGTCGCTCCATTCCGCCTTGTTGGATGCCATTAAACAGGCAGGACTGGTTTAGATTAGGGCAAAAAGGCTTTTTTTAGTCTTATACAGGCATCTTCCAAAACGTGAAACTCTTTCGCAAAGCAAAAGCGAAGAAATTGGCTGCCATCCGCGTCGTTGTTGAAAAAACTTCTTCCAGCAACCGTTCCGATTCCGGCTTTGTCTACTAAGGTAGCCGATGCAGCCATATCATCTTCAAATCCTGAAAAGCGTTTCCTAAGCGGTGCGAAATCGGCCAACACATAGTAAGACCCTTGGGGCCAAGGCACATTGAAGCCTATTTCCTCAAGCGTTGTGCACATGAGGTGCCGTTTCCGCTCGTAAGCGTCTGCCATTTCGCTGAAATACTCATCGTTCATCGAAAAAGCCTCGGCCACTCCGTGCTGTAAGGGCGTAGGCGCGCAGATATAGATCAAGTCCGAAAGCAGCCCCATTTTCGAGATAATGGCCTCAGGCCCGACGGCATAGCCCAAGCGCCAGCCTGTCATGTTGTATGTTTTAGAAAAACCAGAGAGGGTTATGGTTCGATCGTACGCACCGGGTATGGATGCCAGCGACACATGCTCGCGGCCATCGTAGAGCATGTACTCATAAATTTCGTCCGTAATCGCGTACAAGTCGTGCTTTTGGATCAATTCCGACATGCGAACAAGCTCTGCTTTGGTCCAAACCTTGCCGTTTGGGTTCCCCGGCGTATTGACCAAAATAGCCTTTGTTTTGGGCGTGATTAGTTTTTCAACGGCCTCAAAATCAATTTCCCAGTTTGGTGCGGTGGTTCTAACAAACTTGGCCTCAGCCCCCATAACGGCCAAAAGATTGACGTGGTAACCGTAATAAGGTTCAAAAACAATGACGTCATCACCGTGATTGAGCAACGTGAAAATCGCCGCGACGAATGCGCCGGTAGACCCAACGGTGACCATCACCTCATCGGTGTTTTTTACCGGTATACCGTTGTAGGCGATGGACTTATCCATCAACGCTTGACGTAGTTCTAGAATTCCACCATAGTGGGAATAAATGGAAAAGTCCGAATCTATCGCGTTTTGCGCGCCTCTTTTTATCGCATCTGGAGTTGGCATATCGCAGATGCCCTGGCCCAAGTTGATGCCATTCTTTCCTTCCAAAAGCAGCGTAATCGCTCGAATATTACTTTGAACGAGGGCTTGAGTACGGGTAGCTAAATCTTTCATAGTTAATTGCGGCGTATGTCACTGCTGGTCGGATGAGTTCGACAGGCGTTTGAAGAAAGAATTCCAAGAATCAAAATCGGTCTGGTAGGAGACACCAACACCCGTGGTGTTAGTCAGCCCCGACGTTTCCAGAATATCTCCTTCACGTCGGAAAAATACTTCAACAGACACCCTGGGGCTAATGCGAATTTCGACTACAAATTCCCCTTGAAGCCCTTCATTGGTTCGGATATTGTCCGCTGCACGGGCACCTTGATAGACGCCTTCTCCACGAATAATCAAACGTTCATCGAGTAGTCGAAGGGCCACGCCATAGGTCACGTCAAGGTCGGCGGTGTTTTCTCCTAGCAGGCCAAACGAAAAGTCGACGTTAGGAAGGGCCTCGTTTAGAAATCGATTGAGTTGGGCAGAAACCAGCTGAGAAACGCTATTGAAGGCTAGTTGTGAGCCGGAATCAGTAGTTATGTTTTCCGTAGTTAGCTGAAATGAGTTCGTAAGAAGGACGCTTGTAGCATACTCGGTTGCTCGATCAGCTTGATTTAACTGAGCCTCGAGGGCTTGATAATCACCCAGCACATTCTGGTTCGCACGATCAATACTTAAGGAAAGATCTACTTGAGGGGAAGTAACGGTACCCGAAATTTGCAGGTTTACAATCAAAGGGATTAATCCCGTGTTTTGACCATCAGACCCGGGCAACCCCGATCGAGATGCTCTGGTCCTATAGGAGGCTGGAATGGAAAGCGAGGCGTTTACTGGATCGCCGTTCCAGGTTATGGTTCCACCCTCGTTGATCGTAAACTTCCTGTAGAACAGTTCTCCAGCGGTGAACAAGTAGTCACCACTATCGACGGATAATTGGCCAAAGGTCTGGAAGGAATCATCTCCTCGAATGAGTTGAACAGTACCTGTACTCTTCGCATTGATCACGTCACCGAGCAAGGGATCGATTACCAAATGGATGGTGGACCCTTCTGGAGCGGTAATCGAAAGATCCAAATTGAGCCCATCTAAGAACTTGCGCTCGGCGCTCGGTCTGCCTGCCAAAATGGAAGGTCGTTTCGAAAGCTTATTAAAGTCGGGGATAACGCCGAGTGAGTCTTCAAAAACAATAAAACTCTCGTCCGTTTCCGAAAGGTCAGGTGAAATAGGGATGTACAGCTCAGAATTCGCACGGGTCACCGCATTAATGGAATAAAGCATCGCATCGTATAGCGGACCTTTTAAGTCGAGGTCACCCGAAGCATACAATTTGCCATAGAACGGCAAGCTTTCGGAGTCTATCACATTCATGATTTGCAATTCATCCAGATTTCCGGCGATATCGAGGCTGAAGAACCGATAGTCGTTAAACAAAATTCGGCCATCAATATCTGCTTTGCCGCCTTGTGTATCCCGAATCTGCACGCCCGATAAATGAATGGCTTCCTGATCTACACGCACGCCCCCATCAATTTCATACTGACTTTGGGTGATTGGAACGCTAAATTTCCCATCCAGAACGCCAAGATTGAAATCAAACAACGGGGTAGAAAGGGATCCTTTAATCGTGCCATCACCTGCCAAATAACCCGAAACCTGGTCTATGGCATCTGTAAAAATGTAGTTGAGAAAAAACAGGCCAGCACGGTCTACATCAACAAACAAATCGAGATTTCCACGATCTCCATCGGCCTTGCTTGGAATACGAAAGCTGCCTTTAACAATGAGGTCACTTGCAATTCGTTCGCCTTCGATAGAAGTGCCATAGATCACGGATGATCGATCGGCTGGAAGGGGTGTTAGCTTTAAATCGAGGCCAATATCCGAACTCCCAGCAATGAGGGTACTGCTTGCGTTTATATCGCCCAATATCCGGTGATCCAGTGAAAACGATTCAATGTCTACCGTTCCTGTGACTAGGGGCGCAGCATAGCCACCCGAAATGGCCAGTTGTGTATTGAGTCTGCCCCCAATGAGCGGATTGATGGATGCAAATTCAGAAACGTCCCGGAGCGATATCTCCCTCACATCCACGGAAAGGACATCAGAGGGGTTCGATGAAAACGCGCCTGAGACCATAACGGATTGGTCTGTAGGACCGTTGGGGTCATGGAATACAACATTTAAATCTGAAATCTGTGTCGCATCGCCATAAAGAGCGATATCAGATGGCTTGGTGTTTTTCCAGACACCGGCCTTCGTTTGGACCAAAAATTGACTGATTGTTGCTTTGTTGAACGTGTCGAAACGCGACAGGTCAATTAGGATGTCGAGGCTATCTATACCTTTTGTGCCGCCACTGGACACGCTGACGGTACCGACGCCACGGTTAGACTTGGTCGAAAACGTGGTAGATCCAATTCGGTATTCTCCTTGTTGAAGCGAGTCCGTTGCTACATCCACAGACCAGCCAGTTAGATTTGGAACAGACCCGTCACGGGATGCGGTCAGATTGCTATGAGCGGAAAACCCATGAAGAGCAAGGTTTTTAATCGATAAATCAAAGGCTTCAACATCGGAAGAAAATGCTAAACTGTCGGGTGAAACCCGCCAGACACTTTTAAATGACGTCGCTCCTGCAAAGTCCGACACGGTGGGCGCCAGATCCGAAATACGCTCTGCATCGAGCACGTCAATGGTGATCTCAACGGGGAGCGTGGATGTGAATCCTTCTTTTTTAAACTGGAATCGCGCCTTTTCCCACCGAAGTAAATCGGTAAGTGGCGAGTCCGGGAAGGCGTTCTCTACCGCGCGATCCGGATAGAGTTTTTTATCTGTTTCGCGCCTAACAATCTGTTGGAATCCGCTTATCCACGCGCTCCCTAGGTCAATTAATGTGGGTAGGGACGCTGGACTTTTTACCGCAACACGGGCAAAGTCCGATGTAAGCTCAAATATTTGGCCATTTGCTTCTGTCGGACTGTAGACGTTGACCTGAGCGGAGAAGGGAGGAGACAGCGTAGTGATCTCATCCATTTTTACCCATGACGAGTCAAATATTACGCTCAATTTGCCCCCGAAATCACTGTTCCAAGCCAAACTGGATGAGGCTTCTAAACGGCCATTCAAACTGGTAACAGCCTTCGAATCTTCAATCAGAAACCCCATATTCCAATCTGTGAAGCCGGCAGAGAGCTCAATCCACGGTTTCTCAGAAAGAATCAGGTCACCCTTTACAACCGCTTTTCCATTTTTATTTAGGATAGAAACGTCACCACCTAGATGCTCTCGGTCGGCATCAAGGTCGAAATCAATGCGCTCGAACGTAGCCTTATTCCAGCTTAAATCGGTCAATGAACCATTAATCGTGGAGTAAAAAGACTCCAAACCGGACGAATACCCTTCAATTTTTGCCGATCCCGCAATGGTCGAAGCGTGTTTATTCTGTAGCGTCCATTTTGAAAGATCCAACTGCTCGGTAAGAAGCGAAACGGAATGTTTTAACGAGTCTGTTCTGCCGTCTAAAGAGGCTGATGCAGAAATCAGGCCGGCCGCGGAGCGCAAGTCGAGAGTGCTCCTTCCTGCAAAATATTGGATGGTATTTTCGTTGAGGGTAAGCGTCCCTTCCAAATACGCAGAAAGTTGGAGGTCTCCAGCATTCAAAAACTTATTCCAACGTACGGAGGGGAAAAGCTCCTCGAGGGCGGGCCGACCAATAGTTGAATTGGTCAGCGAAACGTCTAGTTCTACGCGGCTGGGGTATCCAAAAGCCGTCCCAGCTAGCTCAATCGTAGAATTGTTATTGGTGACCCTTAACCACGACAGGGTTAAATCGGATAGCGGCCCTTGGATGTGGGTTGAAAGCGCAGCGGTTCCGCTTAGGGGCAGTTTTGGAAATAGAGCATGTAATTCGGAAAAAGAAAGCGACTCAGAATCTATTTCCAGAAGAAAGGGCATATCAACGGAAGATCGGTCAGGAGACCGGAGATCAAAATATCCGGATACCGACACATCGCTCACTCCAATTTGTAAACCCAATTGATTGATCGATAGTCGATCGTTTTTGACAATTAGCTGGGTTTCCCCCGACTTTAAGGCGAGATTGTGGTCCGAAAGAAGTCCAGATACGGCCAGGATATCTATTTGCCTATTGTTGTCACCAAAATCTAGGTCAGCTTCAAAATCTAAATTTTCGATTGTTGTGTTGCTGAAATCGAAAAGGGTCCCATTTTCGACCCATTTCTTAGGGGTTCCGACGTTGCTCGAATGGATACTTCCATCTTGGATCTCTAGGGAAATACTTTGAAGTTTCCACGCCAGGCCACCAGATGAGGAGTCGGCTGGCGCCTTCGTTAGTATGTCCTGGATATTTGTTTGGCCATTCTCTCCAAAAATCAAGGATATGTCCGGCCGGATCAAGATTAACTTATGAAGGGAAAAGCGCTTTCTGAGCAAATAGGTCCATTTGGGTTGGATCACCATGGAGTCTATCTGAATCACCGTATCCCCGTTGAGATCTTTGACCGCGACGTCAACGGCATATAGGGTATTCAGCAAGTTTCCCGTTAAGTTGCCAATATCAAGGGTACCGGAAAAACGTTGGGCAAATTCTCTTTCAATTTGGTTTCCGAGTTGATCTCGTCCAACCTGCGTCCTGGTCAGCGAAAAAAAAGCAACAACCAAAGCAAACAACACCAATAAGATTGTTTGCAGGGTTTTTCGAGAAATATGTTTAAGAATATTACCGAACAAAGAGGGGTTGCCTTATGGCCGTCCTAAGGAAAAAGCTATCGCATTGTCGACATCTGAAAGCGTCACATCGTCGGTAACGTACGCATCTCCTATCCGTTTCAAAAGCACGAAATTTAAGCGTTCAAGAACCTTTTTCTTGTCCGATGACATGGCTCTTCTTACATCTACAACGCCTAGCATGGATGGGATTTCGGGGGTTGGAATGGCATGAACCAGGGCGAGGGCTCGACTTTGGTCCAATTTGCGATTGAATCTCCGCGACATAAATATCGCGGCTTTCATTCCCACTGCGACGGCTTCTCCGTGAGTCAAAACCCCATAACCCAGTGCTTTTTCCAGTGCGTGCCCAAAAGTATGTCCAAAATTAAGTAGCGCTCGACTTTTTTGCTCGAACTCATCGTTTGAAACAACTTGGGCTTTTATCGCGGCCGCGCGATACACCAAATCCTGCACCACACGAGGGTCTCGCGCTAGAATGGCGATCATTTCTGCTTCAAGCCATGCAAAAAACGTCTCATCCGCTATTAATGCGTGCTTAATTGCTTCGGCTAGACCACTGGTCCATTCTCTTCGAGGCAACGTGTAGAGGAGCTTGGTGTCAATCAGCACCAACTTGGGCTGATAAAAAGACCCAATTAGGTTTTTTCCTTCGCTATGATTGATTCCTGTTTTCCCACCAATGGAGGAATCGACTTGGGCGATGAGTGAGGTTGGGACTTGGACAAACGGCAATCCCCGCAAGAGCGTTGAAGCGGCATATCCCGCCAAATCTCCAATGACCCCACCACCGAGTGCTAGAACCGGTGTTTTGCGGTCAATATTCCAATTTAGAGCGGCGTCGTAAATGGCTTGAAGATGCTTGGGGGATTTGGTTTCCTCACCAGGCGGCAACGCCAGTACAAACGGATCCCACCCATCTTCTTGAAGGCTAGCTACTACTACATTCCGGTAATGCCCTGCCACATTGGTATCGGTAATCACCAAACATTTTCCCGGCCGCAACCCTGCTTCGCGCATCTGGTTGGGAAGGTCACGAATAGGCGAAAACACCAACCGATACGACCGATCGCCTGAGAGATCTATGGGTATGGGTTTATCCTTGTTTTGGAGGAGCATCGGGACAACAAAAAGTGACTCTTGGGGTTAAGACCTTTGGTTCTGCCAAGATAGGGCTTCTATCGTTAGACTTTTACACCCTGAACTATGTGTTTGATTGTTTTTAAATACGACCCCGACGATCGGCGGAAATTAATTGTAGTGGCCAATCGAGACGAGTTTTTAAATCGGCCGACCCAACGCGCCCATTTTTGGCAGGACCATGTTGGTCTTTTGGCCGGTCGAGATCTGCAAGAAGGGGGGACTTGGATGGGTATTCATACCTCGGGACGCTTTGCGGCCGTGACCAATTACCGTGAACCAGGGTTCGTCAAGGATAACGTCCTTTCTAGGGGTAAATTGGTGGTTGATTTTCTCTCAGGTTCCGCCTCCTCTGAGAGCTACGTGGAGGCTCTTCAAGCCCAATACGACGCATACAACGGGTTTAATATTCTGGTCTACGATGGCACTTCCTTGGGGTACGCCTCCAATAGATCCCCCAATCCTCCTCAGTTACTTGCACCTGGTCTCTATGGACTCAGCAATCATTTGTTAGATACGCCGTGGCCTAAAGTGGAACGGGCCAAAAATCGACTTTCAGAGGCCTTGGTTTCGGATTGCTCCAGTGATGCGCTTGGCGTTGAGGGAAAGTTGCTTCAGATATTGGAAGACGAGTCCCTAGCGCCCGATGAAAGATTGCCTCAAACCGGTGTTCCGTTGGAATTGGAGAGAAAACTTTCTGCTATGCTTATAAAAATGCCGGATTACGGTACGCGCTCAACGTCTCTTGTGACCATGTATTCCAATAATGAGTTAAGACTCGTCGAAAAGGCTGTTTGTTTAGAGGCAATGACTAGTAATTACGACGATTCTACCGTTCAATATCATATAGAACCCAGAACCGATAATGAACCATTTTAATCCGATTAAAATTGAATTGAAACATGATTTCTTCGGTCGTTTCTTTGAAAAGCGGGCAACAATCGATTGTCGCTCGATGGTGTTTGCCGGCTAATGGAATTGCTCTTTCATCGGCAATTGTGTGCCATGATTTTGATGGCTCGACACCTGATGCCGAACGCATTTTCAACCGGGCATTGACCTCGGTCGGATATTCGGTTTTGGCGCTTCAACCGGATGGGGGTGGTTCCGTTGAACAACAGCTTGCATCGGCCCATGAGTGGTTGGTAAGCAACGGCAAACCGCCGTCGATCCTGCTTGCCCATTCGAACCGCATACCAAAGGTTTTGGCATTCGGACCCCGCCATCCCATGCGGGGAGTCATTTTGGTTGACCCGCCGGCTGGCAATTGGATGGAAGAACTTGTTTTTGACTCAAAAACGAGATTTTTGGCGCTTCACGGTGAAGAATCCCACCAAACCGATTGGCTGGTGGACTACGCCAAGCAGACGGGTGTATTTCCTGATGTGCTGAAGATAGATTTGAACTTTGGAAGCGGATTGCCCTCTGCCAAAACGGAAAAAATGGTTCGTCTTTGGGCAGAAAGTCTGTTTGAAGAACAGGAAATCCAACAAAAATATCCGGAGGCAGGCCACCATGTTGCTTCCGTCCATTCTAGCCGCGATCTGTATTACACCAGCGCTTTAGCAAGTGGTCACCCTTTGGTTCTAGATGAACCACCCGCATTGGGAGGTCTGAATCTGGGACCAACCCCCATGGATGTGCTATTGGCCTCTCTAGGCGCTTGTACCGCGATAACCGTCCGCATGTACGCTAGTCGTAAGGAATGGCCATTAGAAGACATTCATGTTGAGTTGACGCACGCTTTAGTTTCTGTGGATGAATGCGAGGATTGTAATTTGCCAGAAGGCGCCAAGGGACGGGTTCACGTCATTACTCGGAATATCCAGCTTGAGGGACCTTTATTAACCGAAGAAATGAAAAGCAGGATGATGGATATTGCGGACAAATGTCCTGTGCATCGAACCATTTCTGACCTTTCGGCCATAAAAACAAAACTTGTTACTGCCTAAGTACGCTCAACAACGCCTAATCCAGGCCCCGCTGGGAGGGATATTTTTCCGGCGTCGAAGGATAATCCCGAAAACGGGTCTTTAGCGAGATGGAGTTGGCCATCAAGGTCAAGGTAGTCTACCAAGCCACCCAAATGAGCCGCTGCAGTCAACGCAACCGACGATTCAATCATACAGCCCAGCATTACGGATAAGTCCAGCGTTCGTGCTAATTGGATCATGCGAATCGCTGGTTGAATTCCACCGCATTTTGCCAGTTTAATATTGACTCCGCTTACCGCGCCTGCCAATTCAATAATGTCGTTTGGGCCTTGAACGCTTTCGTCGGCGATCAATGGGACCCGATTATTTGGCAGCATGCGTTTTAGCAAATGCCAATCGTCATTTTCACCTGCCTTTATGGGCTGCTCAATAAACGCTAGGTCTAAATCTGCCATGGCGGGAATCATCTTTAGCGCTACATCTAGGGCCCAACCGGCATTAACGTCTGCACATAAGGTGCCATCGAAACGTTCTCTGGTGCGGCGCACGATGGCCTCGTCAAAATCAGGGTTTCCGGACCCAATTTTTAATTTCAAAAAGGGGAAGTGTAACAGTGAATCCAGTTGATCGTCCAGATCAGCCAGCGACTCAGGAATGGGAAGCGCGTAACTACTCGGAGGAATAGCGGAGGGGTGAATCCCGAAAAGGGAAAAAAGAGGCTTTCCAAGTTGTTTTCCCCACAGATCGTGTAACGCTTGGTCGATGGCGGCAATCGCGGGACTTGGACCGGGGGGAAGTTTGCTAAGCGTGCCAATCAAATCGATGGGATTGGAGCGAAGCGCATCAATTAGTAGGTTTTCGTTGTCAAGTACATACTCCTTGACATCTTGAAAGGTGGTTGGGTAATAGGGTGGAAGGGCAGCCTCTCCAAAGCCCGGTCCAATTCGAACAAGCGCATTATTCCGGACTAAACTAGATCCGTGGGCAATTCGGAAGGGATGTTTTAGGGTGAGTAAAAGAGGAGTGACTGCAATCATTAGTGCGGTTGTTGGCCTTTACTTTAACATTGAATCCAAAGACCAGCCGTTTTCCCTGCGAGGGCAAACGCCTCCAAACGGCTAGAAAGGGTTTCTTGGATTTCGAAAAACGTGATTGCGGGCGGAAAGGAGACGCGATTCGATTTTAGTCCATACGATGGAAAAAAGCTGTGATTGATGGTACAGTTGGGGTCCATCCCATTTCTGAGTGCCCCAAATTCACTGGGTTGAAACGAATGGGCAAGATCTATTTCACTTTGTGCCCACTGAAAACAAGTTGTACACGACGCCGCGACCTTCCTTCCAAACTGCTCACCTATCGGGCTATTGTCGAGGCCAGTTATCATGGTAGAAAGGGCGGTAACACTTTCATGGTATGGGCGGCTAAAAGCCAAACTATCCGAAGCGTTTACAGATAACGCAAGTTGTGCGGCGCTTCCTGGGTTCTTGTGGCTGTGAATAGCTAGAGCCATTCCTAGGCCACGCAGTACATCTGTATCCAGCGGATTGTATTCAGTGGCCAATTGAAAATGGGGGACGAGCGAATGGACATTTTGGACGATCTCGGACAGAACATCTAGGAATCCAAAATTTTGCGGTAAGGACAAATCAACGAACGGCCCAAGGCCAGGAACGCCTCCCGCGTCTAAAATGGCTTGTTCTGCCGCACTGTAAATAGAAAGATATTCAAGAGGATTATGTCCGGCCCACAAATGTTGCGTGTCTCGAAGGTCAATGCGCACCACAGAGGAGGTGGCCCACGGGCTGCCTAGGCTGGCTTTAAGATGGGCCTCAACAAGTTTGCCCGTAATCGATCGGACACGATCATAGACGCGGGTTCGTTGAGTCGTCGATCTGCGACTTGAGCAAGAGGCTAGAGAGATAGAAGCCCGAATGCCTTGAATAGGGGGCGATTCGGACGTCGACATTCTTTTCTCTTTTTCAAACAAACGCAACGCGGCAGCCTCGACTTCTTTCGAAGTCGGGCTGCCGCCAAGCGTTGCAATTGCGGTGTCTACAAGACGTTGAAAATCTGGCTGTTGCATATCCGTTTTTCAGTTGGTGCAACATACTACTGAAAACGGATGGACTCCAACAGAAATTTTAGCTATTCCGTTTTGGTCAGAGCAGTTAAAAACGAACGCAATGTAGTGGTGCGGTCGGGATTAACGGTCGCTCTTTGTGCCTGCACTAAAAACGTCTTGCCGTTTTCAATATCTTCGTAGATGTTTTGGGAATCCTTTTTAGAGCTAACCTTTTTGCGGTTTATTTCTAAAATGATATCCCCTAAACGCAGGTCACCTTCACGGAAAGCACTGCTGTTTTGGTCAATTGCTGTCACGATTAGGCCAGTATTGGGCGCATCCGTTAAGCCGTATTGTTTCGCCAAATTGTCCGAAATTGGCTCTAGATTCATTCCCAACGAAGACAGGACATCTTTTTCCTTAGCGGTTGGTGTTGCATCGGCAGGTTGGTCATCCGAAATGAATGAGCTCCGCTTACCCAAAACTACCTTAATGTTTTTTCTTCCGTTGTTATGGGCAACTTCGAGTGAAACCGTTTCTCCCGGAGAAAGATTAGCGATCGTTGTCCTGAGCTCATTAAAGTCATTCAAAGTGAGGCCATTAACGGCAATAATAATATCGCCATCTTGCAGACCTGCATCCTGAGCCGGAGAATCGTCGGAAACGGACGTAATTTGAGCGGCACCTCGTGGGACATCAAGCGCTTTCGCTAAAGACGGCGAAACGCGATCAAAATTAACCCCAAGAAAACCTCGCTCGACGCGGCCATTTTCAATGAGTTGGGTGGTGATGTTTTGGACAACATCTACGGGAATCGCAAATCCGATTCCTTGGTTACCACCGCTTCTGGATAAGATGGCTGAATTAATTCCGATTAATTTTCCGGAAAGGTCAACCAACGCTCCACCAGAATTACCCGGGTTGATGGCCGCATCCGTTTGGATGAACGAAGAAAAAATATTCAGTCCCGAAAGCGTGGAGCTTGTTCTTCGAACTGCACTCACAATTCCAGACGTCACGGTGTTGCCAAGTGCTTCGTCAAGCGGTGAGCCAAACGCCATAACCCATTGACCCACACGGATATGGGATGGATTGGCCATCTGAACAGCAGGGAGGTTTGTTTCCGAAATCTGCAGTACCGCTAGATCGGTATTGGGGTCACTTCCTACCACCGTGGCTTTGTAAAAGTCACCATTAAATGTTTTTACTTCAAGATCTTGGGCATCTTTGATAACGTGGTAATTCGTTACAATATGACCCGTATTTGAAATAATAACGCCCGATCCAAGCGATGTCGATCTGAATTCAGTGGGCTGGGATGGCGTTCCCTGCTGGAACTGATTCGGGAAATCAAACAGACCTTCAAACGGATTGACAACAGCCTGCCGTTCTTGAACAATTTCCGAACGGATTTGGACCACACTGGGATTTATCAAATCTGCGACAGAAACAAAAGCCTCGTCAATCGCGCTTGCTGAAGGCGATGGGTCGGTAGCAAAAGAAGGGTTTAGGGCATGGGC
>JAURGV010000149.1 GCA_030833605.1 Rhodothermales bacterium | reverse complement strand
TTAACAGGTGTGTTGGTACGTGGATTTCTGGCCGTCCTTGCTGCCCGATGTTGAACGGTAAACGAGCCAAATCCTCTTAGGTCTACTCTTTCACCTTCAATGAGAGCGGATTTGATCACGCTCATAAAACCATTAACTACAGCTTCCGTTTCAAGTTTGGTTAAACCGGTGCCAGCTGAAATTTGATCGATAATGTCTGCTTTAGTCACGATGCCCCTCCGCTATGAGCGTATCTAGTTGTGTATCAAGCGATTATGCCTTGTACACATGCAAGATGCAAAAGGAAGTTTATATTGGCAATGGCGAATCGTTAAGAACAAATGTAACTGATCATCTTTCATGTCTTCTTCCCGACAAATTGCTGCCGAGTTGGTATTTCGGAGCACGTTGATTGCCTTTAGCAAGTCAATGTGGGATCTGTCGAACGCTCACGAAGGCATTTTGCCCAAAGGCCCGTGCTTCATTTATGGGAATCATTCCAATAATTACGACCCGTTCATTCTAAATGCATTTACAGAACTCGGGCAGTGTACGGCTGGGGTAATGACCAAGCATTATCTAGATAAAGGGCCAATCGCTGCTCTGTTTAAGGCCTCGGGGATAGTCGGAACGGAAAAGCGCGTTCCAGAACCCCATTTAATCCGTAAAATCTGGAAAATGGCCGATGAGGGACGTCGCATAGTCATATTTCCAGAAGGAGGTCGCCGCTGGGATGGAAGGCCTGCACCGTGGATCGAGTCGACCGCAAAACTATTTATGCGCTTGGGCATCCCGGTCTATCCGATCCAAATTCACGGTTCGTATGTCGCCTGGCCGCGGTGGGCCACCTACCCACGCCCTGCTCGTATCCGCCTAAGCGTTGGTGCAGCGATCGATTTTTCAGATCAACCATCTTTGGAAGTAGGACTTGAACGATTAAAGGCTCCCATTGCCTTTGATGAAAACGTTGTCGACCCGTCCATTAGTCCGAAAAGGGCATTCCGACCAGTAGCGGGATTGTCAAAGTTACTTTACAGAGACCCCGAAACCGGGATTTTTGGAGGACTGGAAGAAAAAGGAAGCACAACCTTGCAACAGCGGTCGGGGTTGAAAAAATGGATGGTCCGTCCCGATTCAACGCTCATGGAGTCTGTATCCCAGGAAATACGTTTAACGGGCGATTTCTATCATGAAATCAAAAATTTGCCGCTTGAGGCTGGCACTTCGGTCGCACTTCTTCAGAACAAAGCACGGGTTACCTTACACAGCCTCGAGGGAGACAAAAAATATGCGGGTATTGAAAACGTTGCTCTATTTCACGACCGGATTGAATTTTCTACGGCAGCAAACCTTGATCTTGAAAACATCCGCTACACAGGCTTGGAAAAGAGTGATACTTTATGGATTCTAACCAATACCACGAAAATACATATCGTGTTGAAGTATGGCGGTAGCGTATTGGCGTGGCAAGATGTTCTTAGTCGCCTAATTCCAGGACTAAATAGCTAATAGATATGGAAGCATGGACCCTTGAAGTAGGTGTTGGTGAGTTACTTTTAGATTTTTGTATGGTTGGGTGCTGTTTGATTGCGGGCACCATTCTGCGCCGATTCGTTCCCTTCTTTCAGACCTTTTTGATTCCGGCGAGCCTAATAGCAGGATTCTTGGGCTTATTGCTTGGTCCAGAGGCGCTTGACCTCATTCCCTTGAATACCGAGCGAATGGGTGCGTACGTGTATCACCTGTTGGCCCTAACGTTTATTTGCGTAGGGCTCTTTAAAACCGAGGAGAAACATTCGTGGGGCGTGGTTAACCTGGGCTATATGCAGGTCTCCATAATGCTTTTGCAGGGCATTATTGGACTGGGAATTGCGCTGCTGGTCGCTCAAACCCTTGTGCCTGATTTAAATCCTGCGATGGGCATTTTGCTTCCGTTAGGGTTTGCCATGGGGCCTGGAATCGCCTATTCCATCGGCGAGTCATGGACCGCCTATGGCTTTGAAAATGCGGGCTCCATAGGCTTGACGTTTGCTGCAGTCGGATTCCTGATCGCATACTTCTGGGGTATGATGATGGTGAATCGTAACGCTCAGATAAATGACAATCAGTCCGTCCCCACCTATATCCGAACGGGAGTGCGTGAAGCGGGAGATTATCCCGTTGGATCGTTCCAGACGTTTTCAGGGGCTGCCGTCGAGCCGTTTGCTGTGCATGTTGCTCTGATTGGAGCCATCTATTTGATTACCTATTGGGTCACTGTGCACCTAGCCTCTGGCCTTCAGTCGATTGGACTAGGGGCCGAGATCCCTGTTTTGTGGTCGTTTCATTTCATTTTTGCCAACTTGATAGCGCTTGCAACACGTCGTTCTCTTCTTAGAGGAACGAGGGGTACCTGGATGGACAATCAGACTATCCATCGCCTTACCGGTACCTTTGCCGAGTATCTCATTGCCGCCTCTATCATGGCCATTAGTTTGTCCATTGCCATTCGTTTTGTGATTCCCATGTTTCTTATTTGCATGGTTGGCACCCTCGCTACCTACTATTTCCTTAAATGGACGAGCGAAATGGTGTTCAAAAAGCACGTATTCGAACGTTTTGTAGGCATTTTTGCCGAAATGACGGGTACGATTAGTTCTGGACTTGCGCTTTTAAAAGTAGTTGACCCTGACTTCGAAACGCCCGTCCCTCAAGAACTTGTTCTTTCAAGCGGCATGGCTTTAACCTTTGGGTTTCCCCTTCTCATCCTAATAAACATGCCCTTCACCCTGTTTGGTGGAAGCACGAGTGGTTTTGTAATCGTATTAGGGATAATGGTCGCCTATCTCCTCGCTGTGGCGATCGCCTGGTACGGGTATGTTAGAAAAAAAAGGAAGGACCAGGCTTCGGATTAGTGTCTCCAAGCGGATTTCCGCCCTACGTACCCGTCACGCGAATGGCTTCATCAATACTCGTAACTCCGTCCATCACAAGCTGTCGTGCCGATTCCTGGAGCGTTGTCATCCCTTCCTGAACCGCTGCAGTTCGTAAATCATTTTCGTCGATACTGTCTTTGGCTTTTAATATCAAGGCACGCACTTTTGGCGTGAACAACATGGTCTCAGCGATAGCCTGTCGGCCTTTATAACTGTTGCCCTTGCACACTTTGCATTTCGCGTGTTCGCCAGCTTGGTAAAAGGTAGTGGTATAAAAGTCTTCGTCGGTAAACCCTAAATGACGTAAGAAATCAAAGTCAGGTTTGGGATCTGGAATTTTACATGCTGTGCAAAGTTTTCGGACAAGTCGTTGCGCCACAACGATATTGATAGCATAAGCTATCAAAAAGGGTTCAACGCCCATTTTGAACAATCGAGAAACGGCACTGGGCGCATCGTTGGTATGAAGCGTTGAAAACGTGAGGTGACCGGTGTTGGCTAGCTTAATGGCCAAATCGGCGGTTTCCTTATCACGCATCTCTCTTACCATCACCACATCTGGATCGTGTCGAAGAATGGCTCGCAATGCGCCTTCCAAGCCTAATCTCGGGCCTAATTTTATCTGGCGAATGCCTCGCATCAAATATTCAACCGGGTCTTCGACCGTCAACACATTCACTTTTGGCGTAACAACCTGATAAAGCGCGGCAACCAAGGTCGTGCTCTTTCCAGACCCCGTTGGATCGGTAAGAATCACCATGCCGTGCGGTTGTCGAATCGCCTTTTGAAAGCGATTAAATGCCTCTTCCTGTAACCCAATTTGACGAAGATCCGTCAGGATTTTCCGGTCGTCCAATACCCTGATGACAATACTTTCGGCGTGAATGTCCTGCAGTGGAGAGGCAATAGGTAAAATGGAAACCCTGAATCGAATGAGTACGTCGTCGATCCAGCGCTGAATAAATCCATCTTGCGCTGCATCTCGGTCAAAACGATCCACATTGGTCGAGTTGTCTTTCACCACCGCAAGAAAAGCTTCCGGTTTAAACCGTTCCTCAACTCGCCACTCAGATAACTCACCATCCACTCGGAAGTGAATTTGAATATTCCCGTCGGCATCCGGATAAATATGAAGGTCTGATGCTCCCATTTTTACGGCATCAACGAGGGCACCTTCGAACAAATTGATAAGGTGAGAACGGCTAATTTCAGCCTCTAGAGCCGATTCATCGACGAGTCCTTCCTCTTCGTACGACATCCCCATGTCGACGGCATTGACATTTTCATTCAGCCGTTCTAGAAAGGCATTTCGCCCGAGGAAACTACCCGAAATAATGGCTCCTAGGGTAGATTCGCTCACAAATTGAAGCTCAAACCTACGTAAACGAAGGCGCTGAATAATCTGATGAACGTCTGGCCTAGTGGGGTCGTGCGTAACAAAGATCCATTTGGCTTCACCCGTTGCTGCATCTTTTTCGTGAGAGATGGGCAGGATGAAATGCTCAATCATGTCCGTCCATTGATCTTCGGCAAAGGTATTCCGGTGTCGATTTACAAATTCAATACCTTCATGCTCTTCAATCGGACATTCTTTGAACGCATAAAGCCTTGCGGCTTCCGTAAAAATAAGCTGCGACTCTAGCTTTGGGTTTAGCGCTAAAACCCGCCAAAGTGGGATGCGAAGATCTTGCTTGTGAAGCTGTTTCCATTCAGACCAAGAAGCCTTGACTTTCTGTTCTGTAATGATGCCGCGTTGCAACAACCGGCTAACCACACGATCTCGCTCTGCATCCCGACGATACTGCTGATCAGGATCGGTAGCGCTATGCTCTTTTTCCCAAAACCTTTTTTGATCTATGCCAGACACGCCTCCCGTGCGACCCGATGCATTCGAGTCGATTGATACGGAAGATGGAATAGCTTCGTGGTCCATAAAAGCGCGATGAAAGTGCTACTCTTAAGCAGCTTGACGGTTAGTAAGAGGACGGACGGATACTTTTCGTAGAACAGGTCGGGCCACGTAAACCGATGCCCCGATAGCTGGAATGTGCTGCGCTATCAATTCAAGAACACCAGAAACTACATTTGCATCTGCATAAGCAAGTTCGGGCGTAAACGACTTGGTGGAATTTGTAAATCCACGAACCTGCTTGTTGGATGGGTCTTTCGAAACACATACCACGCGGCCTTCAACATCTGGTGACCGTCCGTGCTCAACCACTGGAGCAAGTCCTAACTCGAACATTTCTTCCCACATGGTAGGACTAATCTTCGCCGTCAACTGATCGGCCAAAACAAGCGTACTCATTTGGCACACCAAAATAGATCTGAAACCATAGACCCGGGCTGCTAGCCGTTCAAATTGTTGGGTTCGCCAAGGTTCAAGTTTGCATGCCTGTTTCCAACCTAGGATGGCGTTTCGAGAGGTGCCGGGGGGGCTTTGTCGATTTTCGGACCATCTTTCTATATCCGCCTCAGAGATCAGATTCTCCTTCAGCGCCCTAGTAAGAACACGGTCTATTTCAGGTTTTGGGTTATCCTGTTGATATAATTGTCCATTGTCACCCAACGACGATGTGATAAACACATCGCTTTCTTCAATTTCTGAAGGTCGATTTTTCTGGAATAAGCCCATAAAAGGGTTCTTCATCACCGTTTTACACCATTCATGCTAGAGGAATTACAGGTTCTCTACATGGGTATCGGTCAGGTTTGCCACTTGTTAAGATGAAACTTGAGTTTCTAATCTTCGTCCGAACGATTAATACCTGTGTTTTTGACCATTCACCTGGAGAACTGCTATGCCCTGTTTTTTTGCACTCGGTGCGTTGATCATTCCACGATTCACCATCGTTTACTTATGGTTCTTCTCGAATTGGTTCGTCGGAGTGTTTGATTCACTACTATGGCCCATTTTAGGGTTCTTTTTTGCGCCCACCACGCTGCTGTGGTTTACTTTCGTGGAGCAGTTCTTTGCCGGGCAATGGGGCGTTTTTCAGATCGCGGTTTTGGTTTTGGCGATTCTGACAGATATTTCGCCTTCAACGAGCAAAAAACGAAAGTCGGATTAGGCTTACGGGACGATAGAGGTGCGTTTTTCGAAGGCGCTAGTCTATTCGAACCACAATCCGTCCGGAAACCTGTCCTTTCATCAAGCGCATCGAAGCTTCAGGTATCTCATGTAAAGCTA
>JAURGV010000148.1 GCA_030833605.1 Rhodothermales bacterium | reverse complement strand
TCGTGTTGCCAGTAGCGATAGGAACGTTCGTATTTAGCCTGTTTGTTTCCAAACTGGTGCCGTACGACCAAATTGCAGTCCACCAACAGTTCTAAGGTGTTGTACACCGTGGCCCGGCTTACCGCAACATTGTTACCCCGCAACCGAACGTAGAGTTCATCGGCGTCAAAATGATCATCTGTTTCGTAAACGGCTTCGAAAATGGAAGATCGCTCCGCCGTCTGACGCAAATTCTGCATACGTAGATAATCGTAAAAACGATTTCGTACCAGTTCAATTTGTTCGGAAGAAAGTCGAGACATACACGCGCTAAAATTTGTCAGTGGCTTACAGCAACCGGCTTTGGCAGTTCCAAATCAGCAAAAACCCCACACTCCAACGGTCCAAATCAACAAAAACCCCTTCACTACAGAGGCCGGGGGCATTCAACTATGGCTATTAATCGACCTTCAACCATTGTTTAAGGTCTTCCCAAATGGCCAGCTCAACCTGCTCCTCCGATTGATGTCCATCAATAACTAGAAAACGATCAGGGTCTTGCTGGGCTAATTGATGGTACGTTTCGCGAACGCGTTCAAAAAATGCGAACCCAGCTTGCTCCATTCGGTCTGGCGTTTCTTGCCCGGTCAACCTCGAAGCCAAACGCCTTTGGGCTTCTTCAACCGTCACATCGACCAAATAGGTTCTATTGGGCCAAACTCCTTGGGTTACTTTTCGCTGAAATGATTCCAGCCAATCCGTTTCGGCGACGCCCCTCCCTCCTCCTTGATACGCGACAGTCGAGTCGAAGTAGCGATCGCAAATAACGATTCCTCCCTTTTCATGGAAAGGCTTTATTTTTTCTTCGACCAATTGGGAGCGCGCCGCAGAAAAAAGCAACATCTCGGCAAAGGGAACGATTGAGATTTCCGGGTCCAGCAGCAAAGACCGAATCTTTTCAGATACGTCGGTCCCCCCAGGCTCTCGAACATACAATAATTCGGTCTTAAACTGCGAAAGCCGGCCCATTAAGCGCCTTGCTTGCGTGCTTTTCCCCGATCCGTCTATTCCTTCAAAACTGATAATCATTCAAACAGGGACCCTATTACAATCATTTTAAGATTTGCCTACACGATAATCGACAATTTAATCGTTATTGTACAGTAGATAACCCATGGAGCAATCTTGATTTTCGTAAAGTATGCACATATTATGTGTATATCAGACGAACCTTTTTAAGGGGACCGCTTTGAAGTGACTAACCAACCACTTCTGGTTCAGCTCTTTTTTCAGAACTACTCACCGCACGGTAAGAGCATGTTCAACTTCGGATTCGATGATTTCGAAGACTATAAAGACGATAGTCGCCTAGAACATTTAGCGGCCCATTTCGAGCAGCAGGAATCTGGATCGTATTTCGATTCGGATACCCTCGAGGAAATCGCATCATATTACTTCGAAGCAGGACGCTTTGAAGAGTCGCTTCGTGTAATTGACCGATCGTTAGAAATGCACCCCTATTCGTCCGATGGATGGATGAGACGGGGCATTTTGCTGAACAACCTTGGTCGTCACCACGAAGCGCTGGACTCCTACGATAAATCGTTGGCCATCAACCCAACGGATTTGGAGACATTGGTTAATCGAGGAATTACTCTGGATTCATTGGATGAACCAGAAAAAGCACTCCAAGCGTATTCGGATGCTTTGCGGCTGGATCCCAATAACGATGAAGCCCTGTTTAACAACGGCGTCACGTTAGAACGACTGAACAGAATTTCAGAAGCCATTGCTGTTTTCGAGCATTGCGCCGAACAGAGTCCTGACCATCCCGAAGTGTGGTACGAGTTAGGATTTTGCTACGACCGAATGGGTCAGGAAACGAATAGCGTGGCCGCCTATGACAAGCACCTCGACATTGATCCGTACTCACACGACGCGTGGTACAACCGAGGGATTGTTTTAAACCGGATTGAGCGGTTTCGGGAAGCCGTTGATTCATACGATATGGCGATTGTCATTTCGGATGACTTTGCATCGGCACACTACAATCGCGGCAATGCCTTGGCCAACCTCGGCGAATTGAAGGAAGCGATTGTTAGTTACAAACGTGTCTTAGAAATTGAAGGCGAAGATGCCGCAACGTGTTACAACATTGCCTTAGCCTTTGAAGAGCTCAAGCTTTATGAGAGCTCCATTCACTATTTCGAAAAAGCCATTGAAGTGGACGAAGAATATTCGGAAGCTTGGTATGGCCTTGGCTGCTGCTACGATGCGATGGAGCGATTTGAAGAAGCACTTGCCTATTTTAATCGTGCCGTGGTTTTAAGCCCCGAAACAGCTGATTTTTGGCATGCAAAAGCGGATTGCGCGTATAACCTAGGACGGTTGCCTGAAGCTATTAACGCCTACAGAACCGTGGTCAAAGTCAGTCCTTCAAATCGCGAAGCGTGGATGGATTTTGCCGAGACCTTGTTTGAAGCAGGGCAGCTAGAAGAAGCGCTGAACGCCTACAGAACAGCGTTATCCCTCAAACCAGATTGTGCTCAAACGTATTTTCATCAGGCAAAGGCCCTGTTTGCGTTGGGTCAGTCGGAAGAAAGTGTGCGGTCGTTAAAAATGGCCTTCCGTTTAGATCCCACACAACGGGATGAATTCCCCAGTGCCTATCCTGAGTTGTACGGCGACCAGAAAATCCGCCGTATGCTCGATCTCGATCAATAGGACGGAATGGGAAACCGCGTTTTTGGCTGGCTAACGACATTCGGTCAAGGCTTAGCAATTGGTGTCGCGAACGTAATTCCAGGCGTAAGTGGGGGCACGATGGCCCTCATATTTGGGATATACGAGAAGCTCATTTCCCTTTTAAGCGACTTGTTTCAAGCAAGCCTAGCGCTGGTTCGTTTCGATTTCAAAACCTTTAAAGGACTGCTATCTAGCGTGTCTTGGGGATTTTTGATCCTGTTGATTCTAGGTATTTTGGTAGCTCCCTTAACCGGTGCAGCGTTAATTCCAGACCTATTGGATACATGGCCGGAGCACAGCCGTAGCCTATTTTTTGGGTTGATCCTAGGCACCATTCCTATCCCGTGGATTCGCATGTCTAGTCCTAGGGTTGCGCACGCCCTTGTTTTGGTATTGTCGGCTGCTATTTCCTTTTACCTGGTGGGACTTCCGCCAACTGAAATCAGTGACCCTAGCTTGGTTGCCGTGTTTTTCTCCGCAGCATTGGCCATTTGCGCTATGATTCTACCCGGCGTCAGCGGAGCCTTTGTTTTGCTGGTTATTGGAATGTACGCTCCCATTTTTGAAGCGATTGACCAACGTAATCTGGCTGTTATTGCCGTTTTTGCCCTCGGAGCCGGTGTAGGGCTGGGAAGTTTTGCGGTGGTGTTGAAATACCTTTTAGAAAAGGCACACGATTGGACAATGGCCGCTTTGGTTGGATTAATGGCCGGGTCGCTGAGAGCCCTTTGGCCATGGCTAGAGTCCGATCGGTCGTTGGCATTACCCACTTCGTGGCAAGGACAGGGCTGGGTGATAGCGCTTGGCTTACTGGGCTTGTTGGTGTCGGTTGGAATGACTGTTTTAGAGCTCCGTTCTGCCAAACACAAAGCGAACGCCTCAGCGCAGTAACCCTCTACTGCGTAAACGTGGGGACGACGATTCTAGAACCCATCGTACCCGGTTTGGAACCCACTTCAATCACCTTGATCACTTTGTCGGTAGCCGTGTCGATCACGGAGATGGTACCCGGCGCACCTTCTCCTTCAAACACCCTTCTAGCTTGATAAATACCACCTTGGTTGCGGCTGGATACGAAAACGTATGCCCCCGATTGAGTGGTGGATATACCCAGAGGTTCTTGGAGACCCTGGTGCCGAATGTCAGCCTCTACCAACTCCAGAATCGTATTGATCACTTTGATTCGATTTCCTGTGGGCACCGTTACGTAAACCTTTGATCCATTTGGAATAAAGGTTAAATCAAAAGGACTGCCGTCAGTAAACAGCGATTGACGCTGTACGATCTTACTGGGATTCGAAATGTCAAAAAGGGTAACCGTATTGCTGAAAACGCCCGTTCCCCACATTCGATTCCCCGCTGGGCCAACCGCAAATTGATTAAAGCCTTGGCGAATGCCCGTAATATCCACATAGGCGACGGTTAGGTTCGATAGATCCACGATCGCCAGTTGGTCGACATCCATGCTGGAGGTATACAGAAAATCTCCAAATGGGCGCATGGCTAAAGCGCGGTTTCCGGCAAAACTCATGGGAATGTGCAACGGAAGAAAATCGGTTCGCCTCAATTCAACCAAAGACCTCGGATCCGACGATTCTGCAGTTCGACTAACGTACAGGACATTTTGATTGGGATGGAGCGCCAGCAACCCTGGATTGGGCATTTCATACTGGGCCAAGAGCTGATTTTGACGATTAAATTTGGCTACGACCTGTTTGTCGCTTGCCCTCGCGCTTCCAATTGAAACGTAGAAATAGGAGCCATCCGGCTCGACAGCGACATGGTAGGCCCTCGCGCGGTCTGAAAACCCGTAATCTTGCAGGTCGAGGGACCGAACCACAAGCCACGCGTCGGTATCGAAAACCGTTATTTTGGGGGAGCTTTCGTGGGTTACATAGAGCAAATTCAACGAGCTCGCAAAAGGCGAAGCGCCAAGAGGTCCAACGGCTCCCTCGTCAATCCATCGCTTCAACAAGCCAATTTCATCGTCGGTTAGCGTGCTTTTGCCTACGTCCTTAGGATGCGGTGTGATGCTCGTTGATGTGAGCATTTTCACCATGCGACTATCCTCTGAAGAAAAAGGAATGATCGCCTCTCCAAAATCAGAGCCTTGAATGAGCCACGTCCATCCCTCCAATCGCAATCCGGCGGATGGATTCTGACCCGCGTGGCATGAAACACATCGCTGATTGAAAATAGCCTGAATGTGCTCCTCATATTTGATGTCGGTCACATCCGATACACCCGGTGTTGGATCATCGCCGATCAACTCACAGCCGCCCAGCCATCCAATCGACCAACACAACAGGACCAAAATCCCCGTTCGTCCTACTCGTGAGCGGTTAGGGTTCGTCGTCATGGAAAAATGGGGGTATTTGCGCACTTACTTCAGCACCACAATCTCTTTAACGGTTTGAAAGGTATCTGCATTCACCCGTAAAAAATAAATCCCTGGAGATAAATCCGCCATCTCAACAGAAAGGGGTAAGACCGTGCCCGCCTGAAGCGTCGCATCAAAAACAGATTTAACGCGCCTCCCTTGTGCATTAAACAAGTCGATTTGGATCCGTTGGCTCTCCGCTACAATGAGGGTCGAACGACTCATATCGGAGGTGGGATTCGGGAATGGCGCATCCAATCGATACGAACCTTCTATAAAAACGACTTGTTCGTCGCGAGTAAAAATCTCACTACCATCTGCCGACCGGGCTGCGATGCGGAACCGGTACACCCCAGGTTCGACATTTACTTGGGTGGCGTAGATTTTCCCGCCGACCCCCGCTTGAACACTCGTTGTCGCTACTATTTTCCAAGAACCTGACTCGTCCTGCTGCTCAATATCGTAGTGTTGAACATCGGTTTCAAAATCCATCCCCCAAGAAATGGTTAGACTCCCCTTGTTCGACGCGATGACCGGTCCCGTTTTAAATCGCGTTCCTAGAAGCGAACTTGGTTTGACCAGAACAAGACCCTGGCCTCTACTCGTTATCGCCACCAGGTCGCTGTTCGGAAAAGGATAGGCTGTCCAAGCGCCGTCAAAGGAAAGCGAGTGGAATAGCGGAGTCGTGTCCAACCAACCCAAAATCGAAGGGTTGAGCGGATCCCTAACGTCCATGATGCGAAGGCCACTCGTATAGTTGGCTTGGTATGCAAACCCGTTTCGAATGTACAGATTATGATCAATAGACGAGATATCGCTCTCAAATCGTATTACCAACACAGGATCATCGAGGTCAGCTACATCCCAAATAGACGTGGTGGTATTCGTTCCAAATCCACGTTCATCCAGTTCATCGTTTTGCACAAAGTATGCCTGGTCCTCGGTCAGCCATCCTTGGTGGACGTAGGCGGAGTTGGGATAAGTCCCTTTGGCAAGCGCAATGGGCGACTGAG
>JAURGV010000147.1 GCA_030833605.1 Rhodothermales bacterium | reverse complement strand
GTTTTGCGGTCACAACGGGTAGATACGACGATCCAAACGAACCAGGTGACGTTTCGCATTTTCAAGCTCTAACCACGGCGTTATCTGCTACCGTTGGGACGGGGAATATTGCAGGGGTAGCGTTGGCTATTCACTGGGGAGGCCCCGGAGCGCTGTTCTGGATGTGGGTTACGGCGCTTTTAGGGATGGCGACAAAGTTTTCTGAAGTGACCCTTGCACAGCACTACCGCATTTCCATGGATGGTACGACCAAATGGGAAGGTTCTGTCGCGGGAGGGCCCATGTATTACATCGAACGGGGCATTAAAGACGTTTTTGGATGGAATTGGAAGCCTGTGGCGATGTTTTTCGCCTTTATGCTGATGATTACGTCCTTTTTTACAGGAAACGCGATTCAATCCAATACCATTGCAACCCAAGTATTTGACAACTTCGGTATTGCTACTTGGATTACCGGTCTATTTACCGCCGCTATTGTCGGGATGGTAATTATTGGTGGTATTAGCCGCATTGGAAAGGTAACGGGCATTTTGGCTCCGGTTATGGCCAGTATTTATGTCGCCGCCGCATTAGTGGTGTTGGTGCTTAATATGGACCACATTATGCCGGCTTTCGCCACCATTTTCTCCGAAGCATTTAATCCTACTGCTGGGGTTGCTGGCACGGGAATGGGAGTTTTCCTTTTCACCATGCGCTATGGTGTTCAGCGAGGACTGTTCTCGAACGAAGCAGGTCAAGGATCGGCTCCGATTGCTCACTCCGCTGCGAAAACCGATGAGCCCGTGTCAGAAGGTGTTGTCGCGCTTCTAGAGCCGTTCATCGATACCATCGTGATCTGTACCATGACCGGTTTGGTGATCGTATCTACCGGCGTATTTAGTGCTAAAGTGCCGACCACCATTGCGCTTACGGACGGAAATATTTCCTACGCCATGGTCGACGAACAGGGTGGTCACACCTCGACTTCGGCGCCTAGCTCTATCGTCATTGAAAACGGCGCTCAGTTGATGAACTCAGCTGACGACGTCCAAATGACCTATTACGATATTGTAGTCGATCGTTTCTATGTCGATTCCGATCAGACGATTCCGTTCTCCGGAACCATTACGCCTGGAAACCCGATTGCTTCGGGCTCCGACGGGGTGGATTACTCGGTTCTATACGGGGATGCGGCTCGCAATAGCTCGCCGCTCACCACGCTTGGTTTCGAGGTTGGACTGGAGCCGGTTGGACTGGGTTGGATGGGTAAATACATCGTTTTGGTGTGTGTATTCCTATTCGCCGTTTCAACAGCCATTTCCTGGAGTTACTACGGTGACCGATGCGCGAATTACCTATGGGGTAAAAAAGCCATTCTACCGTACAAAATGGTCTTCTTGGTATTCCACTTCTTGGGCGCCATTATAGCCGTTACGACCATTTGGGACCTGGGAGACGTTGCGCTTTCCCTCGTGACTTTGCCGAACGTCATTACGTTGATCTTGCTTTCCGGTCTGCTCAAGAAGATTACCGACAGCTACTTCGAGCGTAAACCTTGGGTTGGCAATAAACCTTCTTAGTCGAGAAGTTAAACGTTGTCGCCAAGAAAGATGAATCACGTTCAAGTCATAGATCACCCGATTCTTAGGCGTGATTTGACAGTGCTCAGGCGAGCGGACACGCCCTATGGCGTGTTCCGCTCGACCTTACGCGATATCTCGTCCATTTTGGCGTACGAAGTGCTTCGTTCGTTAAAAACCAAGTCGATTCGGATTGAAACGCCGTTGGAATCCACCGAGGGCTTTGAGCTGGACGAGGACGTTATTGTGGTGCCCATTTTGCGCGCAGGATTGGGCATGATCGATGGGTTTGTTCATTTTTTACCCGAAGCCCGCATCGGCCACTTAGGAATGTATCGGGACGAGCGAACCCACGAACCGGTTGACTACTATTCGAACATTCCGCCCGGTATAGAAAAGGCCACGGTGATCGTAGTCGATCCCATGTTGGCAACCGGTGGGAGTGCCTGTGGAGCCATTAAACACCTAAAAGAGGTGGGGGCAGGGCGAATCATTCTCGTCACCTTGGTTTCTGCACCCGAAGGCATTGCCGGTGTGCATGCGGACCATCCCGACGTAGCAATCTACACGGCCGTTGTCGATAGGGAATTGGATGAAAATGCCTACATACGCCCAGGACTTGGCGATGCAGGAGATCGAATTTTTGGAACCCATTAAATAACAAACCATCATGCAGACCCGAATTCTGGCTTTATTGCTTGCCAGTGCCCTGGCGGTTTCCGTAGGCAACGCTCAAGAAACGGCCATAAAGGTGCCCGGTGTGGTTCTAAATGAGGTTGGATTTGATGTCGGGGTCACGGTGACGGGTGATACGCTATCCATGGATGCGTACGCTGTTCAAGCCTCTGGTGGTACCTTCGCCCTTGAATTTGATGAAGATGACGGATGGCAGGCCAAAGGCGTAACGGTCACCGCTAAAGGCGCTCAAGATGTTGTGCTGCTTCGTTCCGGCCAAGAAGTCGTACGCGAAGCTACCCGAAGTATTGCGGGATTTTGGTCGATAGTGCCTCCCGTTTTAGCCATTGTTATCGCTCTGGCTTTCAAGCGGGTCATTCCAGCCCTGTTTTTAGGGATTTGGGTGGGCGCAGCTACCGTAGCCGGATTTTCGATACAAGGGGTATTCTGGGGCCTTCTAAACACGTTTAATGGGTACGTATTGCAAGAATACGTCGATCCAGACCATGCATCAGTGATCTTGTTTTCCTGTATGATTGGGGGTATGGTGGGCATTATTTCCAAGAATGGAGGTATGCAGGGGGTCGTAAATATCATTGTTCGCTGGGCCAACGATCCGAAGCGCGGTCAAATCGCTACGGGCGTATTGGGGCTAGCCATATTTTTTGACGATTACGCCAACTCGCTGGTTGTTGGGAATACCATGCGTCCTGTAACGGACCGCCTCCGTATTTCAAGAGAAAAACTGGCCTACATCGTGGACTCAACGGCCGCTCCAGTAGCTTGTTTGGCTTTTGTGACCACGTGGATTGGGTACGAAGTTGGATTGATAGAAAATGCCGTAGAAAAGATTGAAGGACTATCCGGTTCGGCGTATGGATTCTTTTTAGCATCCATTCCGTATTCGTTTTATCCGATATTGGCCATTTTCTTCGTTTTCTTAATCGCGTACACCCGCCGCGACTTTGGTCCCATGTACAAAGCCGAAGTTCGGGCCCGCACCCTGGGCCAAGTGATTGATCCAGCAGCGATCATTGACGAAGATGCGACAACCTCCAAAGAGACCACTCCCATTGAGGGCAAACCTCAGCGGGCTATTAATGCAATTATCCCCGTTTTGATACTTGTTTTCGGGGTGTTGGGCGGACTTTGGTATACGGGCACGGGCGATTCCATAAAAGATATTATTGGGAGCTCCGATTCGTTCAGTTCACTGATGTGGGCTTCGTTGTTGGCCGTTTTTGTTGCCGCCATTTTGTCGACGGTGCAACGCATTTTAACCTTGACCGAGGTGGTTGAGGCGTGGTATTCCGGTTTGAAAGGAATGCTATTTGCCATGATCATTCTGATGATGGCGTGGGCCTTATCGGCCGTTACCGACGATTTACACACCGCAGGATTCTTGGTATCGGTATTGGGCGATGCGCTCCATCCAGGAGTGGTGCCCACCATTGTATTCTTGCTCGCTGCTGCTACCGCGTTTGCAACGGGTTCAAGTTGGGGTACCATGGGTATTCTGATGCCTTTGGTTATTCCGCTGGCATGGGCGGTTATGGACGTAAATGGCATGACTGCAGCGCATGATTACCACATTCTATACTCAACCATTTCCGCCATTTTGGCGGGTGCGGTATGGGGCGATCATTGTTCGCCTATTTCAGATACGACCATTTTGAGTTCCATGGCATCGGGTTGTGATCACATCGACCACGTACGAACCCAGCTTCCGTATGCCATGACGGTAGGCAGTGTAGCGATAGTGGGTGGCACATTGCCTGTAGGATTTGGATTCCCTTGGTGGGCGTCTTTAGCTATTGGCGCCGTCCTTTTGGTGCTTGTAGTACGCTTTTTTGGAAAAATTGCCGACGACGAACCGGTCGTTGCTTAACACCTGAACCACGCGGTAGTGGATTAATACGATGTCGAAAAAAGAAAATTGGATCGACGCGGACGACCGTCCGTGGGGTCGTTGGGAAGAATACCTCAACGAACCGGGGTATAGGGTTAAGCGCATCATTGTTCATCCCGGGCAACGGTTATCGCTTCAGCGGCACAAATTGCGGTCCGAGCACTGGGTCATTGTGGCTGGTAGTGGTCAGTTTACGCTCGATAACGACCTAATTCCGGTTACCGCCGGCGAAAAAGTGTTTATTCCCGTGGGCGGCGTTCATCGCATTCAAAACGACGGGAAGGAGAACCTCATTATTATCGAAACGCAGCTCGGGATTTGCGACGAAAACGATATTGAACGTCTCGAAGATGACTACGGACGGTCGTAGGGCATAGCGCCGATTATCCTGACCGCGCCAGCCTATTGTTTCTTGGTGCGCTGTAAATGCCGGGTGGAGAGGCTAATGCCGAAAATGAGGAATATGTAGTAGCCCAAAATGCGCCACGTGAGTAGGGAAGGCGCAAGCAGGGACGAATCGGGCAGCAAATCGCCGAAAAACAAGGCGTACAGCCCTTCCAAGCCCCCTGCACCGCCTGGAGTCGGCATAATCAATGATCCCATAGCCATCGCAATAGATCGCATGGTGAGCAGCAGCAGGTCTACGTCGGGGACAAAACTCCAAATAATAAAAACGACGAGCCCGAACCGAGCAATCCACGTTCCGGTGGTTAATAAAAACCCCCGCAAGAAAAAGTCGCTTTTCTGACGACGTAAAACCGCCGCGCGAAGCTCAAATTCTTTCATTTCACCCATTACTTTGTCTTTGAATCGTCTCAAAAACGGAAGGCGCAACACTTTTTCAGCCACCCGGCCCAACACGTCGGGTCGGTACAGCGTCGCATAGGCGAACAGCCCGGTATAGGCCATCAGAATAATGAGATAAGCGACAATGGTCCAGGTGCCCAATAAGCCGGCAGATGCTGGAATAACGTCCATAAACCACGTGCCAATCAGCAGCACGGGAACGGAGAGGGCGAACCATACTTGATCCAAGAGCATCACGTAGGACATCACGGCCGAAACATCCCCGATAGCAATCGGCTTGTTCGGGGGTACGCGCGACTCCCGAGCAATGTAATAGGCTGTTAGCGGGGCTCCTCCAACGAACGAAGGCGATATGTTGGAGGCAAAATCCCAGGCCAATTGGGAACGAATACCGGCTTTAAAGCCGAGCGCATGTCGGGAAATAAAACTGATGCGCCAACCGCCCATCACAACGCGTAGCACCAACATGGCAAAAGCGCCCGACATGATTAGCGGATCGACCTGCTTGAAGAACTTGACGAATCCCCCTTTATGGTAGGTGAAATACCCAACTACCAACAACGACCCAATCCCAAGTGCAAGCGGCCATACCAGATTCCAAACCGAAATGTTTGGCTTAACCAGTGTGGCTTCATCGCGGTCTTCAGATAAAGGTTGGGATTGTTTGCCGGTCATTAATTGAGTAGAATTCCTCTAAAGAATGCATCGTTTAATCTCGAACCAAACCAACGTTGGGACCTAGAACTGGTTTCGGTATGTTTAAGGCCCTGATCGTACATTCAATATAGATCAACGAAACCGATTGAAAATGATCAAAGCAGATTTACACATGCATTCTACCGCTTCCGATGGTCGGTTTGACCCGATCGATTTGGTAGAATTGGCCGTTGAATCTGGTTTGGGGTGTTTGGCACTGACCGATCACGATACCACGCAAGGGCTAGAAGAAGCGCAACAGGCGTGCAAACAGCGAGATATTCGTTTTTTAGCGGGTTGCGAAATCAGTTCGACGGCCAGAGGGGATGAAGTACACCTCTTAGCGTACGGCTTTCGTCCGGAAGATGAATCACTGCGCGCGTTTCTTGATCTGCAACAGCAACGGCGGCAGGAACGGGCGGAATCGTTTTTATTCGGTCTTAAAAAGGTGGGTGCGCTATCGGCAGGCGCACAACTACCAAAGCTTTGCCCCGGAAAGTCCATTGCGCGGCCCCATATTGCCAAAATGCT
>JAURGV010000146.1 GCA_030833605.1 Rhodothermales bacterium | reverse complement strand
AATAAATAGTCTAGAGAATCAATTGAAGTAACCAGTTCGAGTCCCGCGGTGCCTTGACCCGCTACTACGTGGGGATGGTCGTACGGCGGGATAAGGGTTAGATGTCGTTCTTCGGCTATTTGATTGGCCAACTCTTCCCGCGAAACGAGATGTTTGTTATACGTTACAATTTCGGCTCCGTACGCTTTGGTGGCCGCCAATTTCACTTTTGGTGCATCGTCAGGCATGACAATGGTGGTTTCGATGCCCAACAAACGGCCCGATAACGCAATAGCTTGGGCATGATTGCCCGAAGAATAAGTCAGTACTCCCGCCTTTTTTTCAGCAACGCTAAGCCGGCTCATGGCGTTGTAAGCGCCCCTAAATTTGAAAGCTCCTGTGCGTTGGAGGTTTTCAGGCTTTAGAAACACCGTTGCTTCGCACGCGAGGTCAATGGATGTTGAGCGGATAATGTCTGTCGCGTGCGCCTTGCCCGATAGGAGGTGGGAAGCCGAGGCTATGTCGTCAAAAACAACAGGAGCGATCGGCGAACCTTCGTTCGCCGATCGCTCAACCAATTGATCATTCATAAAAACGGAAGTTTGGAAGTAACAGCAGCGTCACTTCTATAAGGTACCGATTATTTCTTTTCAGCTTCTACTTCTTCAGCTTCGACATCGGTTACATTTTTTTCCTCGCGCTCAATTACAATTTCCACATCGGATACCAAGGCGGCGAGAGCACCGACGGCAGCTAACGTAGGTAATAGAAATACAGCAGCGGTAGCACCACCCACGCCTACAGACAAGGGGATTTCCAATAAGGTTTTGCCGTCCTTGCGAATCAAGAGTCGTCGAGCATTGCCTTCCTCGATTACTTCTTTCACTTTATCAACGAGTTGATTCCCCTTTACTTTCATTTCTTCAAGGGTGACGCGCACTTTTTCTTTGTCTACCATGATCTGATCCAGTTTAGTCCACTTCAATGTTCCATACTATACTTCTGCATACGCTGACCGATACAAGGGGTTGCGAAGGATGCGTTCAAGCGTGACCAAAGCAATAAGGGCTTCATGATATCTTCACATTGTGTTTTCTTAAGCCCAAACTCGCAACGCCGATACCGCATTCAGAACGAATTTTCCGAATGAAGTGCGTTCTCAGATAAAGTTTATCTGATTTAACCAAAACAACCAAGGAGGCTCCAAATGGGTCAGCAACAATTACTTCTTTTAGTTCTAGGTATCGTTATCGTCGGTCTATCCGTCGTAGTAGGTATCCAGGCATTCTCTGAAAATCAGAAAAAAGCCAATGCAGATTCGCTCGTTAATGATGCTATCCGTATTGCTTCAGACGCTCAAGCATGGAAATTGAAACCATCCGCTTTCGGTGGTGGATCAAGTGCTACTGATTGGGACGGTCTAACTTTCTCTCAGATTGGCTATTCAACTGGTGACAACGGTCTACACCCAGGAACAGACGCTGAAGCTACTGAGCATGAAAACCTAAACGGTGTGTTCACGCTAAGTGACGATGGATCAGAGCTTACAATTACCGCCAACTCTTTTGACGGAAATGGAGACGCGCTGAATACAGTTGTGCTAGTAGTATCTGGTACAACACCTGGTGACATCGCCACCACGATCAACGCAGCCGAATAGTAGCATGACTACTGCGTGACCCGTAAGTCACAAAAGCCTATAGCCCGGGGAGGTCGCCATAGCGACCTCCCCGGGCTTTTTTAATGGCCTTTTGTTTTTTGGAGCCCCCTTATTCCCACCAGGCTTAAGACCCAAAGATGGTTAATTAATTTTGTTAAGGTTTCGTTTGCCTTGCCGATACACAGAACATCCTGACGTGTCTTTTTTTGACATCGAACACAAAACCCAATGGGTCAACAGCAGCTTTTACTTCTCGTTATGGGAATCATTGTCGCCAGCATCGCAGTGGTGGTGGGAATAGTCGCATTTCAAGAAAAAATGAGGCAATCGGTATCCGAAACAATAGTCAGTAGAAACCTAGAAATAGCTAGTTCTGCTGTGTTTTGGAAAACGAAAATGGATCCATTCAACGGTGGCAATGCCAGTTACGCAGGACTGTCTGAAAATGGAATGGCAAAACTTTTTATGGAATCAGATACTTATCATGCTCGATTTGAAATTTCTGCTGCAACGCGAACAACGCTTGTAGTGAGTGGCCAAAGTTCGAAATACCCTGAAATTGGTGCTCGAACCTACATCTCCCAGTATAGCGTTGATTCAACCATTGTAAGTTTCAGCAGCGAGATAACCGTTGAAGATTAAAAGGCACCATGGCAGTTAAAGAATACAGATTTAATGGAGTGAGTCAAGCAGGGCAACCCGTGCAGGGTACCGTGTTTGCGCCGAACTCTAAAACTGCCAAAAAGAGGGTGGAAGCCCTTGCTGATCGTCATGCATTCAGGACGGAAAGTTTAGAGCAACGACAAACCTTTTTGTATAAGGTTCGTCACTTTAACGGTAAGGTGATCGATGGTGAGCAAAAGTCGTTCTCGGAAGAGGAACTCAGGACGGCGCTTACCAAAATGGGATTGGAAGTCATCAAGATTCAGAAAAAGCTTCTTGATATCCAGACCAAACCGCCACAGGGCGACTTAATTATGTTCGTGCGCCTTTCAGCCAACTTGCTGAAAGAAAAATTGCCGTTCGATGAGGTGTTGAACCTATTGGTGAACGACGTTTCGTCCAGAAGCCTGAAACAGGTGATTAGAGACCTGAATGCCGATTTAAAAGGCGGTATGGAGGCTCAACAGGCGTTTATGAAGCAGCAACACATGTTGGGCAAATTTACGGCCTACATGCTAGGGATCGCTTCTCAGACCGGTAATATGTCTGAGATTTATGAATCCACCGCCCGCTTTTTAGAGCGCCAAAATGAATTTAAGAAAAGCGTAAAAAGCGCCATGATTACTCCAGTCATCACGTTGCTTGTGCTGGCTGCGGCGTTCCTCTTTTACGTTTGGTACATTTTTCCTCAAACCGCTGGATTGTTTGAACAGTTTGGTTTGACGCTACCTCCAATGACTCAAAAGACCCTGGATTTTTCCAAATGGATGAATTCCAACTGGGGGTACGTGTTACTGGGGTCAGGGGCCATAATTGGGTCTATTGTTGCTTTCTTGAGATCGAATAGGGGGGTTTTTCTGACACATCGTTTCATGATTCGTATTCCCCTTATTGGTGGGCTACTGCACAAACTTAACATCGAAATATTCTGTCGTGTATTCGCGGTATTGTATTCAGGTAGTGGCGAAAACATCTCCGTGATCAAAATTGCCGCAGAGGCCAGTGGGAATCGCTATATCGAGCACCGTGTAAAAACCGTCACTATTCCAATGATGGTTGCTCAGGGTGCCGACTTGGTAAAAGCCATGGAAGCTTCCGGTGCATTCACTTCGATGGCATTGGCCCGATTCAGAAGTGGTGCGGAAACGGGTAATGTTCGCAATAGCGCTCGACAAATGGCCGACTATTATGAAAACGAAACCTCATTAAAGCTAAAGTCCATTATTGAGATGATTCAGACGGTTGTAGCGCTGATTATTACCGTCGCGATCATGGGCTTAACCATACTTTCTTCAGAACTCGCTATGGTTTCTCCAAGTGCAGCCGATTTTATGAAATAGTAGGCTAGTTAACCGATACCATGTCCAAACGATTCTTCGACATATCAAAAATCAAATCCGGTGACCCATCGAAAGATCGGGGCGCTGTAAGAGGGCGTATGTCAAAAGAAGGCGACCAACTGTATAAGCAGGCTATTACTGAACTAAGCGCGATGTCACTGGATGAAATGTCAGAGGCGTTGAGAAGCTTGGAAGGTGGAGTCAAGCCTGGTACCGAGAAAAGCACATATACGCTAGACGAAATTTACGGGACTACTGGAGCAGAATCTGAATTTGAAGGTCAGGCTGATCCAGATGAAGCTAGTTTGATCGAAGAGCTTTTAGAAGAGGATCCATTGATCCTCGCTTCTGATGCATGGAGCATACCGGAAGAAGTTGACGTCGATCCCATTGACTCCGTAGAGCATAGAATTGCTGCATTTACGCAGGATCAGTTGTTGGAAGAAAACCTTCCTGGCTTTATCCCGACTGAAGAGGCCGATGAGGACCTTGTTGAATCTGATTATATGAAGGATTCTGGGGTTTCAGGAGTGGTGAAGGACGAAATCGTTCTATCGCTTCTGCAATCTGGCATAGTCTCCATGTCTGATGTGAATGAAGCTATTCAACACCGAGGTGTTGGAACAGATCTTTGGCGGGAATTGGCTCATTTGCCAGGAGTGGATCGCGTTCAAATTGAAGCAGCGGTAGCTGAACAACAAGGATATGCTTTCCAACCCTATCTGGATGCGGCGCCTGAGGAAGATTTTATTGACCACGTACTGCGCGTATTCACGGCAGAAGATTTAGCGCGGTTGGTTTCGGCAGGATTGGTTCCGCTTACCTTTGAAATCGACCCAGCAACTAGGCAGAACGTTTTAGTAGTTTTGTCCTCCGATCCGTTGGATAGCAAAGTTCAAAGCGCGTTAATCTCTTGCCCAAGTTTACTAGAGTGCCGCTATTGCCCTAATTCCAAACTTAATGTGCCTTTACAAGATACTATCGAGTGGCTAAATGCCCGCGGTATCGAAGTGCACAATGACACTGAGATTGTTTCAGGTTTTCAATTGGGCTCAGACTTTGAAGTAGCTGAGTTAGAAGAAGAGGAAGAATCGATTACCTCCGTAGAAGCTCCTGTTGAGTTTCCGAGCAATGGAGGCGTCAAGATTTCAGCGGAAGCCAGTGATCGGATTAATAAAGATCGCGTAGTGCGAACGCTTTTGTCTGAAGGAATGGTATCCGCAGACCTAGCGGTTCAAGGACTTAAAGAATTTGATAAGCTTGGCGGAAAAACGGCACTTTGGCGCATTGTTGCTGATTTGAAAGGGGTAAATCGCGAGTCCGTTTATCAAGCTGCTGCTCGCGTGTATGCATTCAAATTAGAAGAAATCGACGAATTTCGTCCAGATCACGATTTTGTTCGTTTGACCATGGAGACCTTGGCCGAAGAAAATCGCGAAGAGATGATGGAGTTGTTGCTCGTTCCTTTAGAGCACTCTATCGATTTTGAGACTGGGACCGGACGTATCATTTTCATTACACCCGACCCGACGCGTCCAGAAATCAATCGATTGGTCCATGAGTTGGATTTAGGTCGATTTGAGTTACGGTATGCTTCGGAATCGTCCATCATGCGGCTTTTAGATACCATTTTTCCTCGGAAAAATGAGTACATGGAGCGGGTTTCGGAAGAAACCGATGCCTTTGATTTGGGCACGTCCTACGACTTAGGCGAAGATGGGCTGGATGAAGATGCTCTTGAAGCCGAAATTAGCCGCTCCAAACTGATCAATCTGTTTGAAGCGTCGTTGGTTGAAGCAGTGCGTCAAGGGACCTCAGACATTCATATTTTCCCTAATGCAAACCGCCAGGTTGAGATTCACCTTAGAACGGATGGCCGTCTAAAAAAATGGCACACGGAAGACAAAGTTCATCCAGAAGCGTTTTTGGCAGTCGTTAAGGACAATTCAACCAATGTGGACCGCTTTGAAAGGGATGCCGCTCAGGACGGGTTCATCCAGAGAACGATTGACGGAGCTCTGATTCGATTCCGTGTTTCGATTCTTCCGATCGCTACGTCCAACCAGGAAATGCGTGCCGAGAGTATTGTAATTCGTATTCTCGACGACCGTAAAGTGTTAACCGACATCACCAAATTGGGGATGTTAGATGTGGCGCTGGATCGCTTCAACAAAGCAATTCGTCAGCCGCACGGGATGATTATTCTTACCGGTCCAACGGGTTCAGGTAAAAGTACTACCCTGGTTGCCGCGTTGTACCAAGTAGTTACCCCCGAAGTGAATGTGCTTACGGTGGAAGATCCTGTTGAGTATATCATCAAAGGGGTACGACAGATCAAGTTGAGCCACAAACTGGACCTTGAAGGGGCGCTGAGAGCCATTCTTCGCCATGACCCTGATATTGTGATGGTTGGGGAGATGCGTGACCGCCACACGGCAGAATTAGCAATTAAATTGGCTAACACAGGTCACTTAACGTTCTCTACGCTTCACACAAACGACGCACCGGCGGCGGTTAGTCGTCTGTACAAAATGGGTG
>JAURGV010000145.1 GCA_030833605.1 Rhodothermales bacterium | reverse complement strand
AATAGAATCACTGCTTTTTTAGATATTTTAGGATCAGATGCCGTTGGTCAGAGTGTCACGACTGCGGCTCGAAAGGAAATAGTCCACAACCATTTGGATGGATTGCCGTGTTGTACCATTACGGTGGAGCAAGGCGGACGAATCCACCAACCTGTAACCGAAACAGCCTCCCTACCATGAGTTCTTATTCACCTCGAACGCTTACTCAATTAGGCCTACTTTTGGTCGTGTTCAGCACGTTTTGGGCCGGTTGCGCTTCCAGTATAAATCCGATTTCAGGTCGGAAATCGTATGGTTTCGCGTGGTCGCCAGCGGAGGAAATCCAAATTGGAAGGGAATCTGATGGCTCCATTGTCGCCCAATATGGGCTATACGACAACCCTGCGATTGCGTCGTATGTGGATTCGCTCGGCCAGGCCCTTGCTTCCGTAAGCCATTTTCAACGAGGTGAAGTAGACGCGACGTGGGCCAACATGCAGTTTTATTTCCGCGTGTTGGATAGCCCGGTAGTAAACGCTTTCGCCCTTCCGGGTGGCTACATCTATGTGACCAGAGGCCTTTTAGCACATCTTGAAAACGAAGCCCAATTAGCCGTCGTTTTGGGTCATGAAATTGGGCATGTCGTTGGTAGACACGGGTCTAGGGCGATGAGAAAACAGCAGTTTGGTATGGGAGCGCTCTTGCTGGGTGCAATTGGCAGCCAAGCGGTATTTGGGGGGAACGCCGCCGAGAATGTGCTAAACCTCGGCAGCACCGCTTCGCAATTGTTGTTCTTAAAATACGGTCGTGATGCGGAAACGGAATCGGACCAGCTGGGCGTCGAATATGCTGCTATGGCTGGATACGATGCCGCACAAGGATCTGCTTTTTTCCGTTCGTTAAAACGAATGGGCGAACAAAGTGGTCAGTCGCTACCAAGTTTGATGTCTTCCCACCCTGATCCAGGCGACCGGGAGATGTTTATTCAAAAACGTGCAGCCATGTATAGAGGGCAATACGCCATGAATAACGTGGGACAAGGCTCCCTATTCCGGCATGTGCAAGGGTTGGTTTACGGGGAAGATCCACGTCAAGGTTTTGTTCAAAACGGTATGTTTCATCATCCCCAAATGAAGTTCAGCTTTCCCGTTCCCAGCGGATTTCAAACCATCAATCAACCCACTCGCGTGGTAATGGTACCCGAAAATCAGGCTGCGGTGCTGCTGCTGGAAGTTGACTCGAAACATAAAACAGCTCGGGAAGCTGCCGATGCCTTTAAGGCAACCGAAGGATTGCAGGTTGTAGAAAGCGGAATTGGTCAAGCGGGTGGGTTTTCAGCCCACTACGTTCTGGGCGAAGGCACCGACAGCAACGGAAATGTACTTCGCATCCGGATGCATTATATCGACTTTGATGGTATGGTCTTCGCGTTCACAGGTATGACGTCGAAAGATGGATACAGCGCCTACGCGGGAGAGTTTATTAACTCGATGCAAGGGTTCCGCCGGGAAACGAATCAGACCATTCTGAATACGCAGCCTAAACGGGTCGCATTACAAACGACGCGAAATACCACGCCCTTTACCCAGGTAATGGCCCCATACATTTCAAGTTCTGGACCCGACTTGTTGACACTCGCCATTTTGAATCAAGTTGAAGTCAATCAATCCTTACCCCCAGCAACCGTATACAAGATTGTTCAGTAGCAGAGGTTGAGGTAGCGAGCGTCACCGCCAAGGTGCCCCAATGCCAGGGCGATTAGTCGTTTTCGCCGGGTGGAATGAGGGTCGCTTCGCCGCCTACACACATCTTCTTTCCTAAGTAGATGTACGTTTTCATGCGAATATGGCGGTATTTTTCAATTTTTTCCGCAACGATCACTTCAACGGTAATTTCAGACCCAACCGGGACGGGGCGTAAAAACTTTGCTTGGATGGAGACGGCGATACATCCCGGTCCAGGGAAATCACGACCAAGGGCTTTGGAAATAATTCCCAACAGAAAAATTCCATGCACAATGGGCTGGCCAAACCGGGTTGTGCTGGCATATTCAGCATCTACGTGGATCGGGTTGTCGTCTCCCGTCAAGTCGGCAAACAATTGAACGTCTTGCGCGGTCAAAACGCGGTTCACTTTAAAGGATTGCCCTATTTCGAGCGCTTCGTATGTATTTGGATTGGTAGTCATTTAGCAGACGTTCAATTACTTTTTCGATCGGAATGGCCCGATTTACGGGTCGGATAGGCTCCGAGTTGGATCATCGGACGTAAAATCGGGAGTTTTCCCGTGAATTCCGAGTCATTTTAGATAGAAAACCAATAGATTCACGGTTCAGGCGCTCTAAAATTGAACAATACGGACGATCTGCGAGTTTGATGCCGCAACCAATTTAGGATTCTCTCCATGATGCATCATTTGTTTGAACGACTCCGGCCTCTCATTCGCAGTGTTGTCAAACACCCTTCCATGGTGTTGGTTATTGCGGTGCTATTGTCCGTTATCAGCGTCCGATCGGCCCTAAACCTTAGCATCGATACCGACCTCGCCAACCTCATTCCCCCATCCTATCCAAGTTCGCAGGCGTTGGAGCGCCTTCGAGAAACCGTGGGAGGAGAAAGCGAAGCATCCATCGCTATTCAAAGCTCCTCGTTTGCCGATAATTTACGTTTTGCTGAAGCCTTAGTACCCCAAATTCTTGCGTTGCAAGGGGCTAAATACGACGAACCCTACTTCCAGCGGGTTGAATTCAAGAAAGAAACCGAGTTTCTAAAAGATAACGCCCTCTATTTCGCTACACCCCCGGAGTTGGATCTATTGGAATCTTGGCTAGACGACAAGATTGAACAGGCGCGGCTGGAGGCATCCCCCTTTTACTTTGATCTGGATGAAGATGATGCAGAACCCGACTCTGTCGGCGAAGAGCTTTCCTCTATCTATAACGAGATCGTTTCGAAGGAATATCCGATTTCGGACGACAGCCTCACCATGGTGCTACGGTTTTTCCCGGCACAGGCCTCAACGAACATTCAGTTCATAGAGGATGCCTATAAAGACGTTGAAAAGGCCATTGAAGCCCTAGAGCCGGCATCGTTTAATAGCGATATGAAGGTCACAACAGCAGGGCGACTGCTGCGGCAAATGATTGAGGTTCAAACCATTCAGAAGGACGTTTTCAACTCGTTCGGGTCCGGTGTTTTTGCCGTACTGCTAATGGTTGTGCTGTATTTCTTTTATAAGTCCTATGCAGCGCGTGCTGGCCGTACGTTTAAACTGAAAATTTTACTGGCAGAAATCCTGCGTATGCCCGTCATGGCTTTAGTCATTGGATTGCCACTGCTCATGAGTCTGGCTTGGACGTTTGGACTGGCTTCATTGGCCTATGGACAGCTAAACTTGATGACTTCTACGCTGGGACTCGTGTTGTTTGGCCTCGGTATTGATTTTGGCATCCATTTTTATGCACGCTATTCCGAACAAAGAGCATCCGGCCAAAGTGTCCTTGAAGCCGCTGAAAGTACGTTTGTAAGCACAGGGCAGGCCATAACGATCGGCGCATTGACTACCTCACTGGCCTTATTTGTGTTGGTTTTTGCCGATTTCAGAGGGTTCAGTCAGTTTGGATTTATCGCGGGCTCGGGAATTCTATTTGCGCTGATTGCCATGTTAGTAGTTTTGCCCGCGTTGCTTTCACTTTTTGAAAAAGCGCGCCTACTCAATATGGAGTCGGGCTCTACCGTGGTCACTAAAGCGGATTCGGGTTCGAAACGATTTCCTGCCTCTGGAATCGTGTTGGTATTCAGCGTGCTCGCCGTGATGGGCGCCTTTGGGATGTTGCCTCGGGTTGGATTTGAGTACCGATTTGGCGTCTTGGAACCCACATATCATGAGTACGAAGCGCGAAGAGCGGTCGAAAAACTAGTGCACGATGACACCAGGCGTCGCAATCCGGCCTACATCGTTGTGGATACGCCCGAAGAAATTCCCCCGATTGCAGCGGTATTGAACGCGTCGATTGAAGCGGACACGCTTTCTCCCACCATTGATCGGGTGGAATCGTTACAGGATCGCTTTCCCATGACGCCTGAAGCGCAGCAGGAACGCCTACAGCGCATCGCCTATTTACGGGAGATGCTGGCCGATCCCTTCTTAGAAATGGATGAATCGGAAGATATGGCGCGGCTTCGCCGCGCCGCCTCCACGGATCGTGTGCTTCAAATTGAAGAAGTACCCGAATTTTTGCGCAAGCAATTCACCTCGAAAACAGGTGAACTGGGCAATTTCGTAATCATTTACCCGTCGGTTGGTTTGTCCGATGGCCGCGCATCTATCGCCTTTTCCGAGGACGTCGGAACCGTTGCAACGCCTGACGGACGGGAGTACCATGCGGGCTCAACCTCTTTGGTTGCTGCCGACATGTTAAAATTGATGCGTAGAGAGGCGCCTTTGATGGTCATCGCGACCTTTTTGATCGTTTTGATCCTGATGTACGCGAACTTTATGACCCTTCGTTGGACCGCCTTAGCTTTGTTACCCTTGGTGGTTGGCATCCTTTGGATGCTGTTGATCGTTGAGTTTGTGGACGTAAAACTGAATTTCTACAACCTCATCGTTTTGCCAGCCGTGCTCGGAATCGGCAACGACGCGGGCGTGCATCTGGTCCACCGATATCGAGAAGAGGGCCCCGGTTCGATACTGCGCGTGTTGCGCTCCACAGGAGAGCACGTGGCCATGGGGTCTCTTACAACCATGGTTGGATTTGCAGGACTGCTGTTGAGCTTCCATCCCGGCTTGGAATCCATCGGAATGTTAGCCGTTATCGGAATTGGCGCGACACTGGCCGCAGCGCTATTTTTTCTTCCCGCCCTTATTCAATTCCTAGAAGACCGATCGGAATAAACCGACCGATCGAAATAGACCGAACTGATCAACAACAAACTTACTTAATGACGCGAACGCACACGCCTTTTTCGGAGGGAATGCTTTCGTTGAATTGAACGTCCGAATCATTGGTCCAAAGGTCGACAGAGTTCTTTTCGTCCGAACGAGCCGAGTCATCAATGACCACGATGCTTCCTGGCTTTAGCTTGGATCGAAGGAATTGATAGGCCGGTACGCGCGCATCTTTGTTGGTTTCCCTTGGCGGACCGTCCACAACCAATAAGTTGATTTCCGTAAGCTGCTCGATGGCCCGAGTATCATACCATTTTTGGCTTTTCCCGTTGATTTCGACGTTCACCAGGGGAGCGTCGATTACCTCTGCCAAATGGTCTAGATGATGTCTTTTAAGCTCATTTCTGGTTTTCTGAGCATATTTAGCGTCGTGGTCTATAGATACGAGACGCCCGTGACCCCGGGCTTCAATCGCATACGCCATAACAATGGTAGACACGCCGCTTCCTAGTTCTAAGATGGTTTGGGGCTTCTCATTCAACACCAAGCTATGCAAACGAGCTGCAAGGGCTGGCGACGCTGACCAACCTGTGAGGTAGGGCAATGGTTTGCGCAAGTTGAGTTTTGACTGCAAAAACTGGAGGTCTTGAATGTCTTGGGCTTGAATAACGTGCCGGTTAATGGATTCGCGATAATAGTGCATTAGGCACAGCCCGAGTAGCCCAAAAGCGCTAATGAGCGTCGCGATCACAGAAGCGCGAAACGAAAACTGCAGAAAGCCAAGGGCGATCGTCAAAAGCACGATTAAACAAACAACGATTCGACGTGTATCGTCGTTTTTTATGTTAAACAGGGAAAACGCGGGCATTGAATAGTCTTTTTAAAGCCGAATAATAATTGGTTGCAACGGCGTCCCATCCAAAAGTGGCTGCGACATACTGTGTAGACGCCTGCGAAAGCGATGCTAATTCATTCCGATTCGAGTCGAAGTGCGTAATGCGCTCTACGAATCCAGAATGGTCCCTAGATTCAATAAAACACCCATTTTTTCCTTCGGATATGACCTCTTTTATGCCTTCAAGTCGTGCAGCAATGGAGGGAAGACCATTCATCGCTGCTTCCAGCATCACAATACCAAACCCTTCCATGTCCCCAGGAACTGGAATATTTGGCATCAAAAACAGGTCAGCACTTTGATACAGACGGGTAAGGTCGCCTTCGCCGAGGCGCCCGAGCAACCGAACTCTGTCCCCAAGGTCATGGGCTGCAATGGCTTGCAGAATAGCATCTCCTTCTTCACCATCGCCGCCTAACCAGTAGTGCACATGATCGGGCAACTG
>JAURGV010000144.1 GCA_030833605.1 Rhodothermales bacterium | reverse complement strand
CCGCGGTCTTGTAACACAGAAACCCACAAAACGTCGCGCCGTAGGAAAAGTCAAACGGTAAATCCAAATGATTCCATCCCGAAGTGAGTTGCTCAAAAAAGCGGCTTCGACGGAGCTATGGGATATCATTGTGATCGGTGGTGGCGCTACCGGGCTTGGAAAGGCACTTGATGCGGCGTCCAGAGGCTATTCCACGCTCCTTTTAGAAGCGCATGACTTTGGAAAAGGCACGTCCAGCAAAAGCACCAAATTGATCCATGGAGGTGTTCGTTACCTGAGGCAAGGCAACGTCAAAATGGTGATGAAGGCCCTCAGAGAACGGGGTAGACTCCTTAAAAATGCCCCACATATCGTTGGTCCGCTTCAATTTGTAGTTCCTTGCTACAAATGGTGGCACAAGCTCTGGCATGGGATTGGAATGAAAGTGTACGATGCGCTAGCCCGAAGCTTGGGTATCGCACCCTCCAGGTGGCTGGACTTCGACAGCACGATCAGCCTTCTTCCCGGGATAACCAAAGCTGGGCTGCGGGGCGGTGTCTCCTACTGGGATGGTCAATTTGATGACGCGCGGCTTTTAATTAGCCTAGCCCAGACAACGGTTTTGAACCGAGGGATTCCACTTAACTACATGAAAGTGGTTGGGCTGACTACATTTAATGGTCGCACCACTGGGGTTGAAGCGATCGACCAAGAATCCGGTACGGCGTACTCGTTCGAAGGAAAAGTAGTCATTAACGCCACCGGGGCTTTCACCGACCAGATTCGTCATATGGACCAGCCCAGTGCCAAGGGCATTATGCAAGCTGCCCAAGGGATTCATCTCGTGCTGGATGCTTCCTTTTTGTCGGAAAAAACGGCTGTCATGGTTCCGGGCACCGACGACGGAAGGGTTATTTTCGGTGTCCCATGGCATGGTAAAGTCCTATTGGGCACCACAGATACGCCAAGAGACACGGTTTCACTTGAACCGAAGGCGCTGGAGGAAGAAATTGATTACCTATTAGACCACGCTGGTCGGTATTTCTCCATGAAACCACGTCGTTCAGATGTACTGAGTGTGTATGCGGGTTTGCGGCCGCTTGTGAAAGCCAATAAGGAAACGAAGGCCATCTCTCGGGATCACACCATCGAGGTATCCAAAACTGGATTGGTGACCATAACCGGAGGTAAATGGACGACCTATAGGCAAATGGGGGAAGATGCCGTAAACCGGGCGGAGAAAGTGGCGGGGTTTGCTAGGCGGAAATGCCTTACTCGTAATATGGCGCTATTCGACGGTTCTACTCTTCGTGACGAAGAGTCTCAGGAACCGGACTTGCCGTTGGAGGGCTTTCCGTATTCCACTGCAGATATCGAACGCGCCATCCAATTTGAGTGGCCTGTTTCACTGGAAGACATGATGGCAAGGCGAACCCGATGTTTGTTGCTCAATGCAGCTCATTCCAAACTGGCTTCCTTAAAAATCGCTGAACAAATGGCTAGAGCGTTCCATTGGACGGATGAAAAGAAGCAGACTGAAATTGAGCAATACGCCGAGTTGGTTTCTATGTACGAAGTGACAAAGGATGTTTAGACTCGCGTTGATCACATTTTTATTGTTTTCCGGGTGCTCTTCGTTGAATCAAAGGGTGCAAAACGTGGACATTGACACATTAGAGAGTGAAACTACCATGCTTTCCAATTTCATCCATGGCATGCCTTTTGACCTTCAAGGGCACCGTGGAGCAAGGGGTCTTGCCCCTGAAAACACCATTCCAGCGTTTATCAAAGCTTTGGAGATTGGGGTCACCACGCTTGAAATGGATGCTGTGATTAGTAAAGACCAGGTGGTTATTGTTTCTCACGAACCCTGGATGAATAGTGCCATTTGTTCGCATCCCGATGGCTCCCCCGTTTCAAAGGAAGAAGAAAAGGGGCTGCGTTTGTATGAAATGACGGCTGCTGAGATTGCTTTGTTCGATTGCGGCTCTCGAGGAAATCCTACTTTCCCCCAACAAATTCCGACCGCTGTTTCAAAGCCTACCTTGCATTCAGTTCTGGAGGCGGTTGATTCGTGGAGTGCTGCTCATGAGGGCGCTAAACCTAGGTTTAACATAGAAATAAAGTCTTCTCCCGATGGCGATGGCATCCTGCATCCGTCGGTTTCAACGTATGCCGAGCTTCTCTATAAAGTGCTCCAAGAAAACGATGTATTGGATCGAACCTCGGTCCAGTCGTTTGACGAACGCGCCTTGGTGGCAATGCGACAGATTGATCCTTCCGTGAGCCTAGTATGGTTGATCTCAAACGACGAGGGCTTCGAGGCAAATATGGCGAAGCTTCCCTTCATCCCATCGGTCTATAGCCCAAATCACAATTTGGTAGATGCCGACCTTGTTCGAAAAGCACACGAAATGAATATGCATGTCATTCCTTGGACCGTCAACGAAATGGATCGCATGCGATTTCTGATGGGTCTTGGAATAGATGGATTAATTACCGACTATCCAGATCGCGCTAAAGACGTGCTTTCTCACATGAACTGACATCCGGTAACGATTATGACGCCTTTTATAGCTGAAATTGTGGGTTCTGCCTTGCTCATCTTGCTAGGAAATGGGGTAGTCGCCAACGTCGTTTTGAAGAAAACAAAAGGTAACGAAGGGGGGTGGGTTGTTATTGCTATGGGTTGGGGGCTCGCTGTATTTGCCGCCGTGTTTGTGGTCGGACCTATTTCTGGGGCTCATATCAATCCAGCCGTATCTTTAGGCCTAGCTTTAGCGGGTAAATTTCCTTGGGCCGACGTCCCGTATTACGTTGTAGCGCAATTGATTGGATCCTTTCTTGGTGCCGTTCTTGTGTGGCTTCATTATCATCCTCACTTTGCTTCGACCAAAGATCAGCCGTCCAAACTTGCTGTTTTTTGCACCGGACCGGCGATTCGCAGCACACCATGGAATTTCGTTTCTGAACTGATTGGCACGTTTGTTCTTGTTTTCGGGGTTCTACACCTTGCCTCTCCCGAAGTAGGTCTCGGCGCATTAGATGCGCTTCCTGTAGGCTTGCTGGTCCTTGCGATCGGCCTTTCGCTGGGCGGGACGACTGGATATGCAATTAACCCAGCCCGTGATCTCGGACCTCGTCTTGCACACGCCATGCTCCCCATTTCGGGAAAAGGCCCAAGCGATTGGGGTTATGCCTGGATTCCCGTTGCTGGTCCCGTGGTTGGTGGCTTGTTGGCGGCTGGATTGTTCAATGCTTTTGCTTGATTTGCGCACATTGAATTGCATCCACATAAGCCCAAACTTCTTGAACCTCACTAGATTGTTTGGCGCGCCGGCACTGGGCTTATTCTTTGGACCATCTTGTAGCTGTTCTAACGATTGAAGATTCTAATTCATCCGACTCCATGTCCAAAATGGGCTTGGACCTTACCTTATCCGTATTGAGAGGTGCGGATTCTATTTTCAAACTAGAATCGTGGCTTTTTTTCTTTTCGACCGCGCATTGAAGCGTCTTCGACAGCCCTTCGAGTCTTAAAAAGACTTTATCAAAAAGTTTTCTAAGAGCCCATCGTCCGTAAAATTTCGGCAGTCTCCCTCTCGCTGTATGTTTTCATGTACTACTTGAATGGTTGAGATTCTTGTCATACGCATTTAGAGGCTTTGGGGTGCACCTTCGTCGAAACACCTTGGAACGGATCGGACTTGATCGATGTGCGTGTAAGAACCACCCCTTGGTAGGGTATCTTTCCATTCAATTCGTTTTGGATCAATGAGCGCATCAGACAAACCCTCGAAAAAACCGAAAAACATGAAGGCTACGTGGCAAGAGGCCCGTTCCTTGATGTGGACGCACCGGAAAAAACTGTCGTTTGGTTTCGTGCTAATGGTGGTGAATCGGCTTAGCGGTTTTGTGCTTCCAGCAGGATCCAAATATTTGATTGATACCGTATTGGGCGAAGGTAAAATGGACATGCTCGTCCCCCTCGCCCTGGCGGTTGGCGGCGCAACTGTTGTTGGCGCGATAACCAACTTCTCCTTGTCTCAAATTGTGAGCGTTACGGCCCAAAGTGCCATTATGGACATGCGCCGCCGCGTTCAGGCCCATGTCACTCGATTGCCTATCAGCTACTTCGACAGTACCAAAACGGGTGTTTTAATCTCTCGGATTATGACGGATGCCGAGGGGATTCGAAATCTCGTAGGAACGGGTATCGTGCAATTGGTAGGGGGTATTTTTACGGCTATAATTGCGCTTGGGGCTCTTTTTTACATTAACTGGCAGCTGACGGCCATCACCCTGGCCCTTCTTCTCATGTTTGGCGTTGGGATGGCCATGGCGTTCAAACGGCTTCGTCCTTTATTTCGTGAGCGAGGGGAAATCAACTCGCAAGTTACCGGAAGACTCAGCGAGACCCTTTCAGGAATTCGGATTGTGAAAGCCTATGGGGTTGAAGAGCGCGAGCAAGGCATTTTCGCTAAAGGCGTAGATGAGCTTTTCCAAAATGTTAAAAAATCCATTACGGGAGTCGCCGCTATTTCAACGTTCGCAGGTCTCATTATTGGTGGTGTCGGCATTTTGATGATTATTGTCGGTGGGAATGCTATCGCTGGTGGCACCATGACCCTAGGGGACTTTGTGCTGTACATCTTCTTGATTGGTCTCCTAGCCGCCCCAATTATCCAGATGGCGTCTATTGGAACACAGATTTCAGAGGCCTTTGCAGGTCTAGACCGAATTCGAGAGCTGATGAGTCTCACTACGGAAGATGACGAAGATGAGGACAAAGACGCACTTGGAGCGGTTCAAGGAAAAATTGAACTCAAGGACGTCCATTTTGAATACGACAAAGACGTCCCCGTCCTCAAAGGGGTCTCTCTGACGGCAGATGCAGGGACTACAACAGCATTGGTCGGTTCAAGCGGTTCCGGCAAAAGCACCCTTGTAAGTTTGGTTATGGCCTTCAACCGGCCGGATTCGGGTCAACTATATATTGACGGTAAAGAGTTGTCATCCATCAAGTTGCAGGATTACCGATCCCATCTTGGAGTTGTTCTGCAGGAAAATTTCTTGTTCGATGGTACGGTGGAGGACAACATCCGATTTGCCCGCCCAAATGCTGATCGAAGCGAAGTAGAACGCGTCTCGAAATTGGCCCATTGCCATGATTTTATTCTTGAATTCCCGGAGGGCTATGATTCGATTGTTGGGGAGCGCGGTGTAAAACTTTCGGGCGGACAGCGTCAACGAGTCGCCATTGCTCGGGCCATTCTCGCCAACCCAAAGATCTTAATTTTGGACGAAGCTACCTCTAGTTTGGACAGCGAAAGTGAATCCCTAATTCAAGCAGGATTTGCTGAATTACGTCAAGGTCGAACCACGTTTGTAATTGCCCATCGCCTTTCAACCATTAGAAGTGCCGATCAAATTCTGGTTTTGGAGGGCGGCGAAATTGTCGAAAATGGTTCACACGCTGAATTGATTGCCAAAGCAGGGCGTTACAAACAACTACACGACCAGCAATATGCATGGGAAGAAAACCTGTTTGTCAATCCTGGCGAGGACTATTTGCCGCCATCAGAGGTGTCGTAGTTCCATCAAACCGAGCACGAAACGGATGGGTAGGATACGTTATTCCGTGTTGTACCGCTTTTAGGCCAAACCTATGTCCCGAGCTTTTGTAAAAGAAGAGGCACCCGATGGGGTGGTTTACATCCCACCTCGCGCTCCGCTTCCAGAAGGAGCCATCAATTTTGTCACTGCGCGTGGCCTGGGATTGTTGCACGGCGAAATGACCGCCTTGGAAGCGGAGCGCGAGAAGCTCAAGAAGGGTGACAAGCATTCGCCCGATCGAAATCGAGCATTAACCGTTGCTCGTGGTAAAATCACCGATCTTCAAAGCCGAATCGCTGGTGCTCGTCTGGTAGTCGGTAGGGAACAACCGCAAGATGAAGTACGATTTGGCGCAACCGTCACGGTAAAAACGGTGAAAGGAGGTAAAATTGGCAACGAACGCACGTTCTCCATTGTGGGCGTGGATGAAGCAGACCTCGCCACCATGCGCGTCGGCTATATTGCACCCATTGCACGGACCCTTATTGGGTTGAAGCAAGGCGAATCCGCCACTCAAATGATGGGCGGTAAGGAAGAAACCCTTGAGATTGTGGCCATTTCCTACGATTCGGACTAATATGCTGGCCATTCCGTTTACATACGACAATCAATTTGTCG
>JAURGV010000143.1 GCA_030833605.1 Rhodothermales bacterium | reverse complement strand
ATCCATCTTTTCCATTTGACCAGAAATTTGCGTGGATTCCCGATGAAGAGGTCATTGCCCGGTCAAATATTCAGCAATTGATGAATGAAACGGGGTTGGAGAGCTATGATGAGTTTTATCACAAAAGCATTACAAACATTGAATGGTATTGGGACAAAACGATCGCTCAGATGGGTATTCAGTTTGAAGTCCCGTATTCCGCAATTGTTGACCGCTCCTCCGGGCCCCAGTTTCCGGTTTGGTGTGTAGATGGCCGCATGAATATTGTCCACAACATGCTGGACAAATGGCTTTCCAATCCCAAAACGGCTTCTCAAATAGCGCTAAAATATGAATCGGAAGAAGGATCGGTTCGGAATTGGACGTATTTCCAGTTGTCCCAAGAGGTGAATAAGTGCGCTAATGCCTTACGAAGCGCGGGATACGGAAAAGGAGATGCGATTGGGCTTTTCATGCCCATGTGCCCTGAATTGATATTCAGCTTCTTAGCTATCATCAAAATTGGAGGCGTGATTCTGCCTCTTTTTTCAGGCTATGGAGCCAGCGCTGTCGCCACACGGTTGCGGGATGCCGATGCAGTGGCCTTGATCACGACAGATGGCGGTCCACGACGGGGCAAAGTCACCAATATGAAGGAAACCGCCGATGAAGCAATTGAGCATTGTTCTACTATTCGAAATGTGATCATCGTGGACCGCTGCCGCAGGCCGGATACGCCAATGGTGACACCTCGAGATATGTGGTATCACGATTTTGTTCGAGATTGCTCAGACACTGCGCTAACCGAAAGCACCGCTGCCGAGGATGTCATGATGATCATCTACACGTCCGGTACGACGGGTAAGCCCAAGGGAGCCGTTCATACGCACTGTGGCTTCCCGTTAAAGGGCGCCGCAGATATGTACCACTGCATGGATGTAAAACCCGGAGAGACCATGTATTGGATGAGTGACATGGGCTGGATGATGGGTCCGTGGTTGGTATTTGGCACCCTCACGATTGGAGCCAGTATGCTGATATACGATGGGGCACCCGACTTTCCAACGGTCGACCGGCTATGGCAAATGGTTGCGAGACATAATGTTACGCACCTTGGCTTATCACCCGTTCTAATTCGAACCTTGATGCCAAACGGTTTCGAATCGGTCCAAAAACATGACCTTCGATCGCTGAGAGCCGTTGCTTCTACAGGGAGCCCTTGGGATCCGACTTCCTGGAATTGGGTGTTCGATCATGTTTTACATCGAAATGCACCCATCCTCAATTATTCAGGTGGTACGGAAATTTCCGGAGGCATTATCTGTGGAAATTTTTTCAAACCCTTGAAGCCGTGTTCATTTTCGGGCCCCGTACCTGGGATGGCTGCGGATGTGGTTGATGACAATGGAGACTCCGTCCAAAATCAAGTTGGGGAACTGGTTATTCGTGAGCCTTGGATTGGGATGACGCGCGGTTTTTGGAAGGATGAGAAAAGATATCTTGAATCCTATTGGAGCCGGTATGAAAACGTTTGGGTCCATGGAGATTTTGCGGCAATTGACAGCGAAGGGGCCTGGTTTATCCTTGGCCGCAGCGACGATACGATCAAAATCGCAGGCAAACGACTTGGACCATCGGAAATCGAAGCCATCATCAATGAGGACAGCGCCGTAGAAGAGTGTGCAGCTATTGGTATTCCCCACGACATCAAAGGTGAAGAAGTGGGTTTGTATGTCGTCTTGGTTAAAGGAACCGAGGCCAGTGAAGTGATTCGCAATCGCCTTTTCAGTTCGGTTATGAAAGAGCTGGGCAAGCCCTTAAAACCTGGCTTTATTAAATTTGCCAAGTCCCTTCCAAAGACTAGAAATGCCAAAGTGATGCGGCGGGTTATTCAAGCCACCTTCTTGCAAAAAGACCTCGGAGATATCAGTAGTCTCGAAGACCCCGGCTCAATTGACTCCATTAGGCAGGCCACGTAGGTTTTTTCGCACCCAAAATCTGACTCACGGGATAGGGCAATTCCCTTCCCCCTTTCGGGTTAGGGTGTGATTTTTGCTAGATATTGATCGAATTATTTAAAGAAACGAGATGTTCGCTTTACGACGATTATTTTTACTCCTGGCCATCGGGTTAAGTCTCGGAGCCCCCTCTGTGGTGTTTTCCCAAGCATTCAATCGTGCCCAAATTAGTGGACGGGTTGTGGACGCGGCCTCGGGAGATGGCTTGCCCGGTGCCCACGTTTTTATTGCCAGTTCCATGATTGGTACGGTCACCGATACGAACGGAGACTATGTTCTAGAGAACGTACCTTTGGGCGCGCATCGACTTTACGTCTCAATACTCGGGTTCGAGCACGATTTTCGGGATATTTTACTACGAACCGACCGCGAAGTGCGATTCAACTTTGAGTTGAAAGAATCCATTTTGGAAGCAGGTGAGATCATTGTTGAAGCCGAGCGCGACAAAAACTGGAAAAAGCGGCTGGAACGGTTTATCAAAATGTTTATTGGCGAAACCCCGAATGCGTTAGAAACGACCATTCTCAACCCTGAAGTACTGGACTTTGAGGACAAGCGAGGGACCTTTAAGGCCGTCGCATCTGCACCTCTAATCATTGAAAACAAAGCACTCGGATATAGAATCCAATATTTCTTAGCGGATTTCCAGTCCATCCCTTCTCGCGTCCAATATGACGGAGAAGGTCTGTACGAAGCGATGGACCCATCGTCTGAAGAGGAGGCTCTGCGCTGGGAAGAAAAACGAAGAACGGCATTTATTGGTTCATTTCGGCATTTTATGCTCGCTCTGATTGCTGGTCGGACCGAAGCGCAGGGCTTTAAGACGTATTCTAGACCCTCAATTGGCGGCAATGTGGGCGATACCTTTAATGCAGGAATGTCAATGTCGAGTCAGCGTTTCCCGCTTGATCCCGCCAAGCTATTACGACCTGGAGAAGCGGCCAACGAATACTTTTTAGATTTTGAAGGGCATTTGGAGGTCGTATTTATGGGCGAAAAAGAGGATGAATCTTATTTTGATTGGTCCATGCGGCCAGAACGCTCAAATCCCCGTTTTCAGACTTCTTGGACGTTTTTGGATCACGGTCCAGTAACGGTAGACTACAAAGGCGACACGCTGGATCAATATGGAGTTGTTTTTACTGGCTACTGGGCTTTTGAACGTGTAGCGGATGATCCTCCTAAAGAATATCGTCCCAAATAATCCTATCGATTTCGAGACCCTTATGCGTCTCGAAATGCACCTTCGAAATGGTCTAGGGTGACCATGGGAGGAACGCCTGTCAGACAGATAACATCAAACCGGCAATTTAGATGTGAGAGGCGGTGTTGGGCGATATAGACCTTGGCTCCTTGAATGAGCCTTCTTTGTTTGGAAGGCGTCACGGCTACAATTGGAAGGGCAAAACAATCCGTTTGTCTCCATTTCACTTCGACAAACACGATCTCCCCTTGCTGGTAGGGTGATGCGCTTTCGTCTAGTGCAATAAGGTCAATCTCAATTTTCTGAAAGCGGTAATTCATATCCAGAATGGTATATCCCCGTTTTTTTAGCCAGGAGGCGGCATAGCGTTCGGCACCCGTGCCCTTCTTTTGCGTGATGGACGGCATATCTACTTCAGGGATTAGGTTAATTTTGAAAAGGTGTTCAAGTTGAAACGATGCTGTATCTTTGGGTACGTATTGTTTGATTACCAAGACACCGCCAGACCTTGATCGCAACCCCCGGAATTTTAACCATAACCACCGACTTTGGGATTAAGGATGGATACGTCGCTTCTATGAAAGGAGTGATTCTGGGCATTAATCCATCGGTTTGTTTGGTCGACATCTCGCATCAAATCGCTCCGCAAGATGTGATGGAAGCCGCATTTGTACTGCGCAGTGCTGTCGAGACCTTTCCGGAAGGAACCGTTCACTTGGCTGTTGTGGATCCCGGCGTTGGGACGATTCGAAAACCCATCGCACTTCGTTTCCAAAATCAATTCTTTGTCGGCCCGGATAACGGCCTGTTTTCCCTGCTGCTCTCCGGCTCCAAACCAGACGGTTTGGTGGAATTAACAGAGCCTAGATTCTGGCGTACCCCTACGCCCAGCCCCACCTTCCATGGACGCGATCTGTTTGCCCCAGTAGCGGCCCATATTTCAAAAGGGTTGACCCTGACCGCTACCGGTAAACCCTTGGAAAGCCTTAAAACCATGCATTGGGCCCTCCCTATTTCGGATGAACGGGGTATTCAAGGGTGGGTGATCCACATCGATCAGTTTGGGAATTGCATCACTAATATTACCCGGTCCCACATCCATCGTTTTAATAAAGATCGCTTGTTCAAGTGTTATGCGGGCAACGCGATCATCAATAAAATGAACGAGACCTACGCCAATTCCGATGAAGGCGATGCCACTCTTTTGGTAAACAGTAGTGATTTTGTTGAAATCGCCATACACAAAGGATCTGCGGCCCAAATGCTCGATATACGCAAGGGCACACCCGTAAATCTGGTGTTTTCCGACGACAAAGGCACTTGAGTACCCGCTTCATAAACCAGACCTAACCCCAAGCTACACAACAGGTAACGCGTTTTGAGTACTGACTTTTTAACCGATCTTGATGACTTGTTTGTTCTTGCGCAATTGGTCGCGAATAACAGAAGCGAGGCCATGGAATTGGTTGATCGGGCGGTCCAAGCTCGAAAAAATGGATCTACGTTGGACGCTGGGGAAATCATTTTAGCGGTCTCTGCCCTATCCGATTCCCCCGTTCCTGGAGACCTGTTGTCCAAAAAGAGTGTCCAATCGTCTTTGAATGCCCTTGTCCCACGGCTTTTGGCATCTACTCCCATAGAGCGGCGCATTGCAGTGTTTCATGCGTTTACAGGCACTAAAACGAATGCTTTAGAGGTCTCTTCGTTTATGCATCGGGTTCGAAGAAGTTTAGACCTATCCGGGCATTTTCGTATTCAGCCAGACATTACGGAAGCGGAAGTAGCTGAGGCCGTAAAAACCTACGTCGCATCGGTAACCGAGACCCTTCCTCCCTCTTTTAGGGGAAACCTGGAAACTCGGTATGCAACGCCTACCGCTGAGCCCCTTTCGCAAGGCCGATCATCCGTTAAGGACGACTCGCTTAACTCACGATTCAAGCCTAAGCTAGCCGTTCGCATCGCTTCTGCCGTATTGCTGATATTGATTGCGTCGGCAATTGGAACGTGGATTGCGAAGCCCTCACCGCCACCCATGCAAGAAGAAGGCCGCCAAGATATCCTTTCGTTGATGGATGGAGCCACAATGGATGGAGCCACAATGGATGCTGATCTTGCATTTAGGGGTTCTGATGCCGCACAAGTGGAAAGCAGCATAAAGGATCGCACAGGGATCAGCGTACGGATTCCTGCCGTGGCAGGAGGAAGCTTAATGGGGGTTTCATTCCAGGAATTAGCTCCTTCCCTCGTGCTGCCCATTTTGCACTACAAACTCGAGAGCAACGATATTGCCGTTTTCGTACTTGATTACAGCATTATTCAATTGGCGGAAACCCAATATTCGTTTGATCGACAGGTCCTCAACGAAATCGCACAGCCTCGGGGCCTAGCCATCGGCGATGTGGGTGAATTGTCTCGCCTTACCTTCAGAAATCGGGACGACGTGTTTGTTACCTATTCCGATGGTAACCCGCAGTCTATGCGTAACTTATTTTCGTTCGACAGCTAAAACGCCTGGCGCTAGGCATTGGATGGGCCAGGAATTTCAATCCTAAACGTGGATCCTTGGCCTAATTTAGACTGCACGAGGGATAATGAACCGCCGTGGTAATCCTCTACGATCCGTTTGGCGAGGCTGAGTCCTAAGCCCCACCCTCTCTTTTTGGTACTATATCCGGGGCGAAAAACGTTTTTCCAGTGCTTTCTGTCGATTCCTTTGCCCGTGTCTCGAATATCGATTCGAATCGTTTGATCGGCTTTCGAGGCCAACACATCGATTCGCCCTCGATCGGTCTCCATGGCGTCCAGTGCGTTCTTAAGTAGGTTTTCTATCACCCATTCGAACAGTTCGGAGTTCAGTGGCGCAACCAGATACGGCTCGCACACCACATTGAGTCGAATCAGCGTCCCTCCTTTGGGCAATCGACGCCTCATGTAATCGGTAGTCGCTTCGATTACAAGCCCGACATCCTGGTTTTCAAGCTTGGGAAGTGATCCAATGTCTGAAAATCGACTTGCAACACGCGTAAGCCGTTCGATGTCTTTTT
>JAURGV010000142.1 GCA_030833605.1 Rhodothermales bacterium | reverse complement strand
TAGCACATTGTCCTGTATGGTACAGCCGTGAATGATTGCTGAATGCCCAACCGTAACCCCATCCCCGATGGTTGTTGGAGCTGTTTTATGGGTCACATGGACCACGGCATTATCCTGAATATTGGACCGTTCTCCGACGCGAATACGGTGCACGTCTCCCCGGACGGTAGCGTTGAACCACACGCTCGAGTCCGTCCCAAGGACTACATCTCCTATGACAGATGCTGAATCCGCGACGAAATTCGAATCCCCTACGGACGGAGATACACCGATGAAGGAATGAATCATGATTCGTTTACTTTTTGATGCAGTCTCGATAACAGTAATAGTGCGTCTATTGGCGTCATTTCCTCGGGATTTAAGGCCGCTAATAGCGCTCCTATTTCTTCTAACTTAGGATCAATGGGTGCTTGAAACAAGGACATTTGAGGTTGGGAAAAATGCTCTGGATGCGCCATAGAGACCTTTTCATTGGATGATTTCACTTCCAACGCCTGATTTTCCAGTTGGGTAAGAATTTGCCTTGATCTATCTAGAAGCGTACCCGGCAAACCGGCCATTCGTGCCACTTCAATGCCGTAGGAATGATCAGCTCCCCCCCGCACCATTTTTCGAAGAAATACAATTTTCCCGTTGTGCTCCTGAACCAATATTCGGTAGTTACGCACCCGTTCTAACCGACTTTCAAGCTCATTTAACTCGTGGTAATGCGTTGCAAACATGGTTCTTGCTGCCACATTCGGCGTTCCGTGCAAAAACTCGACCAAGGCCCAGGCGATGGAAAGCCCATCAAACGTGCTCGTGCCGCGGCCAACTTCGTCCAGTAATACCAACGAGCGCTCCGTGGCGTTGTTAAGAATATTGGCCGTTTCATTCATCTCCACCAAGAAGGTGCTCTCGCCAGCAGCAAGATTATCCGACGCACCAACCCGCGTGAAAATCCGATCTACTAATCCAATCCGAGCTCGTTTAGCAGGCACAAACCCTCCCATTTGAGCCAACAACACAATGAGTCCAACTTGCCGGAGTATTACACTCTTTCCGGCCATATTCGGGCCTGTAATAATCAGAATTTGCTCCTTATCGGTGCTCATCGTCACGGAATTGGGCACAAATGGTTGTCCGATTGGAAGGACGCGCTCAACAACCGGATGTCGGCCGTCTTCAATTTCAAGATCAAGCCCGTCATGTAATAGAGGCTTGATGAACTTATTTTTGACCGCAACTTCAGCTAGCGAGCTTAATACGTCTACTTTGGCCAGTTCATCCGAATTGCTGAAAATATCTTCCGAAAAGGGCACCAGCCATTCTTTCAATCGCTCAAACAACTGGGCTTCAAGCGCGAGTCGCTTTTCTTCAGCCCCAAGGATTTTCTCCTCGTACTCTTTGAGCTCCGGAGTTATGTAGCGCTCTGCTCCGACTAGCGTCTGCTTGCGAATATAATTCGACGGCACTTTGTCTTTGTGCGCGTGGGTAACCTCTAAATAGTACCCAAATACCTTGTTGAAACCGATTTTCAAGGAACTGATTCCTGTCCGAGCCACTTCGGCTTCCTTTAGGTCCTTGAGCCACTTCTTCCCTCCAGTGGCCAACCCGCGGAGTTCGTCGAGTTCGTCCGAAAAACCAGCTCTAAAAAGCCCCCCATCCTTTACCGAGGCGGGTAATTCATCATTCAACGCAGTGTCTAGGCCACTAAATAACTCTTCTGTTGGCCTAATATTTTCGGCTATGCGGGTTAAACTTTCGATACCCGAGCTGTCCAGTATCTGTTTAATCTCTGGAATGAGGGTGCATGAATTTCGGAGGGCTCCGAGGTCACGCGGTGATACTCTACCTGTACAAATTCGAGCAGCAATCCTCTCCAGATCACCGAAAGAGGCGAAATGGGACCTTATTTCGTCACGAATCAATCGAGAAGAGACAAATCCATCGACCACCACCTGGCGGCTAATAATGGAAGCGAGATTTTTTAGCGGACGAACTAACCAGTTTCTCAAAAGCCTGGCCCCCATTGGAGTCCTGGTTACATCGAGAAGTGAGATGAGCGAACCTTCTTTGGGTCCTGAACTGGAGACTAACTCTAAATTCCGAAGGGTTTGATGGTCCAACGACATGAAGTCGCTCCCATTATGCGCCTCAATTTTTCGGACATGAGGTAGTTTACCTTTTTGCGTTTCTTGGAGGTAATGAAGGAGTCCCCCTGCGGCAAAGATCCCGGCCTCTAGATGATCAACTCCAAATCCTTTGAGTGAATGCACCTCAAAATGCTCCAAAAGCACCGATTTCGCATATTCACTACCAAATACCCAATCGTCAACCGGACTTAAAACATTTCTTTCCCATCCTAATCCTTCCAAAAGCGCCCGGTCGCTTTTAAGACAAACAATCTCCGCCGGACCAATGGCCCTTAAGGCTGTTTCAAGACCCGTACTAGCCACTTCAGTAACTTTAAACTCTCCTGTTGAGGCATCGGCGAATGCGATCCCATAAGCAACCTCTGCGCGCTGACCGCTGCCCTTTTTCAATGCGCATACGGAGGCGATATAAGTGGATCGCTTAGGATCCAAAAGTTCAGAGCGCACAATCACGCCAGGGGTCACAATCTCGACGACATCTCGATCAACGATTTTTTTACCCTTGGTGGGCTCTTCCAATTGCTCACAAATGGCAACCCGAAATCCAGCTTGAACGAGTTTGGGGAGATAGGTGTCTAAGGAGTGATAGGGAAAACCAGCCAAACTGACTTCAGAAGCTGACCCATTTGATCGTTTGGTTAAGGTTATTCCTAGAACAGCGTGTACTTCTTCCGCATCTGAGCCAAACGTTTCATAAAAATCCCCCATCCGGAACAACAAAACGGTACCTGGATGCCGTTCCTTTACCGCGTTGTATTGCCTCACCAACGGAGTAAGTCCTTTTATCGCGACGGGTGAAGCCGGTGTGGGCATGTGAAAGGGGCGAATGTGAATGGGGCGAAGGTTGTATCTTGGTCGGAATTATGAAGCTACGAGTCAAACCGTTCAATCAAAAGCTATTGTGGATAACCGAATCTCAGTTTCAAGATCTTCACATCCAATCATCGACATCTCTGAGCTAAATCAGTGGCTAACCCAGGAAGAGATCATTTTCTTTGACTGTCGTTTTTACCTGACTGATGTCTCGCAAGGGCGGCGCGAATATGATTCGAACCATATTCCCGGGGCTATTTATTTAGATTTAGCGACGGATTTGTCCGGGCCCATTGGCTCCGGCAAAGGAGGAAGGCATCCCCTTCCGGATGCATCCACGTTTCTTTCTCGAATGGCCAGATTGGGGGTTTCAACGGATTCGGTGGTGGTTGCTTACGATCAATCGGGCGGCGCGTATGCCTCTCGTCTATGGTGGATGCTCAAGGCGCTTGGATTTGAAACTGTATTTGTGCTGAACGGTGGCTGGAATGCCTGGACTAAAGAGGGTGATCCTCATTTGATTCAATCGCGAAATAGCACCAGGAACAGGATATCCGGACTTGACTCGGACACTAAATCCTATTTAGACCTGCCAAGCGGGTTAGACGGCACCGATGGCCCGCCTCGCTTTCCCCATCTGTCAACGTCTCATGTTGTTAACCGCAAAAGCGACCTCGTTTTAGTGGACTCAAGGACCCACGACCGCTATATGGGACTTAATGAAACCATCGATCCCATTGCGGGACATATTCCCGGCGCGTTAAACATCCCGTGGACCGAAAATGTGGATGAAGCAGGGTATTTCTTGCCCCCAGAATTGTTGAAAAAGCGTTTTGAAGGCGTGTTCTCCCTCGATTCGTCCCCTGTTTTTTATTGCGGATCGGGTGTAACAGCCTGCCAAAACATCCTTGCCACTCAAATCGCAGGATTCCCGATGCCCGGTTTATATGCGGCTTCTTGGAGCGGTTGGATAAACCAGGATAAACAGGGCTAAACAGGGCTGAATAGGGCTAAACAGGGCAATCAGGGCTAGAATATTCTTGCTACGGATATGCCCCATCTAAAATCAGGTTGGTCCAATCTCCACGTGGCATCCAACCGGAAAAGCGAAAACAACCCAGACAGCGACACACCCATTTCATGGTGGACGTTCTCGGAGTTTTTAACAGAGGCAGTACTAGATTGGTTTGTGGCTTTTCCGTGTGCACCATGTACCAAAACATTCAAATGTTTTTGTACGGCCCAGTCAAACCCAATCACTTCAAAAGGCACCGTTCTAAACGTGTGCTCCCATGCCAGTAAGCCCCAGGTATCGCCAACATAGGGGCGCGTAGAGAGTGTTTTTATGCCCCCAAAAAGGGAGAATAAGGTCAACCCATCTATGTATCCCAGTTTTTGATTCGGTATGTGATCCCCCCAAATACGCCCGCCAACCAATCGGACATCCAGTGAATTGGGTAGCAATCTCCGAGAGAAAAAGGAGTCGAATCGCCATTGAACTTCTGCCTCTAGCCGCGAATACTGACCGGAATCGGTAATACTTCCTGCCAGACTTTGTTCAAAGTTGACTTTCCATTGACGCTGAGGTCCTATCGGAATCGGAAGCGAATCACGCTCGCCTTTGAGTTCTAATTTGACATATTGAAGACTTCCTTTTGAGATGCTTTGATTCGGCCGAACTTCAAAATCCATCCCAACGAAGCTGCCGAACTGCCTCTGCACCAACGGGTTATGCGATTCGCTTGCATAGGTGATTGAGGAAACCAGACGATTTCGACGCATCCATTGCTTGGTTACAGAGACGGCGAATCCTTTGTTGCTATAGTAATCATAGTAATCGGGTTGGCCGACTACTAAGGGCCCTGACGTAAACAGCTGGCTTCTGAGCCTTGGCTCGAGTTGGGTCTTTATCAGGTCCGTGTACTTTAAACCCAGGGTAACCTTCGCTTGGCGTTCCACCCCAACTTCCCATCCTACCTTTTTTTGGGCGCTCGAATAACCGAGCGTATTTCTAATGGTCCAGGCTCTATTCGGCTCCAAATCGGTCTTTAGTCGAAAATGATACCCTTCCACGCGATTGATCCAAATTGCTGGACGGTGGGATGACCGAAACGAAAAACCGGATGCATTATCTCTTCCCGCACCCTTTCCCCCTCGGTTTCTATTTCTATTTCCCTTGTCGTCATCATTGATACTTGTTTTGACAAACCTGGCTAAAATCCCGGTTGGCTCATACGCCTTCTCCAACGTCATCGTAGAATCAATTTCGGTATAGGCAATCGCTTCTTCTGCGGTTAACGGGATCTGAACGGCATCCGGAGGTCTAACCGTAACTTTGGAGAGCACCGTATCCCGCACTACTACGTTTCGCTGAGCGTATAAGGAATCGGGAAGAACGACATTTACTTCAAAGTCCGTTAAGCTCGACAGCTGTCGAATTTTGAACTTTGGAAACTCCAGCAACCCGCCAAACCCAATTTGAACGTCCATATCGGCCTTAAAATCGACCGGCAACCAAAAGTCACCGCCGAAACTAGAAAACTGCTGTGCATACTGAATGTCAATGCTATTAACCGGGGGCGGGAAAAGAAAGGCAGCCCCTGGTGTCAGTTCGGCCGATATCAATGCATATTTCTCATCTAATATGGCGATTTGGCCAACAAAACCCGCTGATGTTTTGAGCTTCGGCTTCGCCGAAATGATGTACACCTCTGAATTGTCGCGGGAGGAAATACTGGTTAACGAAAAATCGTAAAAGGACAGCGCCTTGGGATGAGTAACGCCCATGAGGGTATGTCCTGCTACTTCAATATCATCGTCATAGAGATTTACAACGAACATGGCCGCAGGTAGCAAATCGTCTATTTCCATGTTTTGTGTTTTCTGCTGCCACAAAGACACTTCCCGAATGCCCCTATTTTCATCCCAAAAAGCTTTGGTGCCACTCTCCCAAATCGAAACGATGCCACTATCGTTTTCCATCCTAAACCGGTTATAAGCTAAAACAGAATAGGTGTGGAGCTCTTTTCTCCATTTCTGTTTTTCTTCAATGACTCTGCGCATGATGCGAATCGCAGGGTCTTCGCCGGTTATGGTTAGTTCCGGAAGTTTTAATGTGGAAGGCGCAAGGGCGATGGAAATCGGAATTTGAGCAGCGGACTGTATTTCTAATTCGGCAGATTGATACCCAATAAACCGCACAATCAGGGTCACCGGGAGACTTCCCGTTTTAAGCGTAAACAACCCGTTTCCGTTGGTAATCGAACCGGAATAAGTGCCTTTAATTTGAACAGAAGCCCCAGGCAAGGGTTCTTTGGTGGAACCGTCAACAACCGACCCTTCAACGACCACTTGCCCCAGTACACCAATTGGTGTCCCCCAAGCCAAAGCACCAAGCAAAAGGCATACTAAAGTAAATCGTTGTGATA
>JAURGV010000141.1 GCA_030833605.1 Rhodothermales bacterium | reverse complement strand
GCAAACACCTTGCCCAATGAAATAACGCCCATAAACTGAATCAGTGAGAGCGTTACAGCGGTAGGGAAAAGCTCTCGAATCCCTTCATAGGAAAATGGGGGAAACGATGGCGAAGGAATTCCACTCGGAATGGACCCAACAATGGCGACGCCGTCGGCATGTAAGTCAAACGCAAATACCGCCAAAGCAGAGCCGATGACCACGAGAAGCGGACCGGGTATTTTGGGAGTCCATTTTCCGACCATCTTTAGGGCGGCGATACCCACCAGTCCAATAATGACAGAGGGCAGATGAATCTGTTCGATATGGGCTAAGGCATCGGAAAGCAGGATGAAAATGTTCAGGTTTCTTCCAAGCGATACGCCCATGAGGTGCTGCAATTGGCTCATGCCAATGATGATGGCCGCCGCAGCCATAAATCCTGTAATTACGGGCCGCGAAAGCAGGCTAACCACAAAGCCGAGCCGGAGCATCCCCATCGCCAACTGTAAGATGCCCACCATCATCGCCAAGACTAGCATGTATCCGATGGCTTCGCTGCTGTCGGTCGGAGAAAGGGCCGCCACACCGGCAGCGACAATCAACGAATCAATGGCTACTACGCCGACTGCTAGTTGGCGAGAACCACCAAGGAGCGTGTAGATCAGCAACGGAATCAGTGAAGCATACAGGCCGTAGGCGGGTGGGGCACCGGCCAGCAGTGCATACGCCATGCCTTGAGGGACAAGAACGACCCCAACGGTAAGGCCAGCAATAAGATCGCCCTTTAGGAAGTCCCGTCGATAATTATGCCGCCAGGACAGAAAGAACGATTTGGGTTCCTGGGGTTGCATGAACGTTGGGGCGCCGGTTAAGTGATTTAAGACCCAAGATAACTATTCAAGTGTCGTTTAGCAGATTCTGATGCGTCAAAAACGCTGTTGTAGAAATGATCCGTCCCAACTTCCGCATCTAAGCCCGAAGCCTTCATCGCATCCCGAACCGGGCCTTTGACACCGGAAAAGAACAGTTTCACCTTTCTTGAGCGAAGCGTTTCGTGCAATTTAGTAAGAACGTGCAAAGCGGAAGAATCGACACGGTTTACTGGATATAGGTCCAAAACGAGCACTTCAGGATTGTTTGGTCCGTCGGTATTAGGCGTTACGGCTTCGATTGCATCTCGTACGGTATCGATATTTCCGAAGAACAACGAGGCGTCGATTCTGAATATCACGACGCCTGGTGTGGTCACTGCATCCGGGAATCGGTCTACATTTCTAAAGGTTTCCGTTCCTGCGAGTTGGCCTAGTCGGGCCATTTGAGGTTTAGACGCTTGCTGAATAAATGCCAGCAGCGAAAGAATAACCCCAACCAAGATTCCTTCTTCAATACCCAAAAACAGAGCCGCTAAGCCGGTAGCCATGAGCAGGCCGAGGTCGGTTTTGTTTACCTTCCACAAATACTTGATTTCCTTAATGTCGATCAGCCCGCTCACCGCGATCACGATTACGCTGGCCAACAACGCTTTTGGCAGATAGGTAAACAGCGGGGTGAAAAACAGCAGAGCCAATCCGACCACACCCACGCTTAACAAGCTTGCCAATCCTGTTTTAGCTCCAGCGTCGTTGTTTACTGCGGTTCGGGCCAGCCCACCCGTGGTAGGAAACGATCGAAAAAACGACCCAAATACGTTCGCGAGGCCGAGTGCTACGAGTTCTCGACTAGGATCAATGCTGTAGTTGTGCTTTGATGCAAAGGCCTTTGCCACGGCAATCGATTCCAAATAACCGACTAGCGCGATGGCTAAAGCCGTTGGGAACAACATCTTCGCATTACTGAACGAAAGGAAGTCTGTCGTGAAACTAGGCAAACCAGCAGGAACGGAGCCTACGATGGCCACGCCCATTTCGTGCAAACCGGCTTGCCACGTTATTAGGATGGCCAATAACAGCGCAACCACTCCGCCTGGTATTTTGGGGTAGAAGCGTTTGATCGCAACAATAATGGCCATACCACCCAGCCCTATCGCAATCGTTGGTCCGTGGATGTTACCAAGGTGACCTCCAATGTAGACGAGCGTGTCAAGGATGTTTCCTTCTGACGGGATGGATATCCCCGTCAAGTGTTTCAGCTGAGAAGCCGCGATAATGAGCGAAACTGCGCTTGTAAAGCCGCTCAAAACGGGATGCGAAAGAAAATTGGTGACAAACCCAAACCGTAACAAGCCCAAGCCGAGCTGAATGGCCCCAACTAACAGCGCCAATAGCAAAGCCAATTGGATATAGGCTTCGGAGCCGGCCTCTGCAAAAGGCGCAACACCGGTAGCAACCAGCAAGGATACCATGGCGACCGGCCCAACGGCTAGCTGCCCTGAAGTCCCCAAGAGCGCATATACAATCAACGGAATGAGCGTTGCGTACAGCCCGTAAATGGGAGGCATGCCAGCTACAAGCGCATAGGCTAAACCTTGGGGGATCAACATCACGCCGACGGTTATTCCGGCATTGATATCGCCCCCAAGGTTTTCACGCTGGTAGTTGGTAACCCAATCTGAAAAGATTCGACTACGCACTAACGAGCTCATTTGCGTGGCCTACACCCGTTTGAGCCGCCTGGTTTTCCGGTTTGGCACTCCAACCCGCAAATTCACCGTTGATGTAGACGACATCGTGGCCCAACCGAGAAAGAAGGGCCGAAGATACAGCCGAACGTCCGCCGGAAACGCAATGGAGCGCCATTTTGCCACTTGGAACCTCGTTGCGTCTCAGCCAGAGCCGGGTATACGCAATGTTTGCCGAACCTGGGAAGTGAGCGGGATCGTGTTCGGCTTTGTTGCGAACATCCAGAATGGTAACGCCTGGCTCTTTTTTAATGAAGGCATTGATGTCATCCATGTGTACTTCTGGAATGGAGGCCATTTCGTTGCCGTGGTCGGCGTAGGCTTCCAGTGTGTCCGGAGTCGCATACCCAACAATATTGTCCAAGCCAACCCGAACCAAGTCTCTGATGGCCTCATCCAATTGACTTTCCTCAACAATCAAATAGATTGGCATATCCTCTTCAATGATGGATCCTGCAGCTGTATTAAACGACTTATTTAGACCGGCATAGAAAGAGGCTGGCAAGTGCCTGGCCATAAAGGCTGAGCGATCCAACCGAGTATCCAAAACGGCTACTTCGGTGTTTCCAGATAGCTTTTTCAGGTCGTCAACAAATAGGTGCTTCGGTTGTGGAAGTGTCCCTAATACCTTGGGCCCCATTTTGTTATCGCGTTTCATGCGTGCGAAATACATGGGAGGTTCTGGCTGGCCATCCAAAATAGCCGCTACGAAAGCATCTTCTCCTCGCGCAGCTGCCCCAATGGCACCATTGAATGCTTTTTCGTAGCCGACCGTAGATTGCGGAATCGCGCCAAGCGCTTTTCCACAGGCACTTCCGGCCCCATGTGCGGGCCATACTTGGATGAAATCGTCCAGTTTCAGAAACTCCTGAACCGATTTATACAGCATTCGAGCGGATGGCTCCTGAATGCCCTGAATACCTGCGGCGGATTCCAACAAGTCTGGACGACCTAGATCGCCCACGAATACGAAGTCGCCACTTAAAAGACCCATAGGACGGTCAGCACCACCACCCATGTCGGTTACCAAATAGGCGACATGCTCGGGGGTATGACCCGGGGAGTGGACTACCGTGAACTTAATGTTGCCGATATAGAACTCGTCTTTGTGCTTAATCAGCTTATAGTTGTAGGATGAGCCCATCAACCATTCGTATTTCCAATCGGCATCTCCTTCGTCAGAAGCGTAAACCTTTACGCCGCGTTCTGCGAACTCACGAAGTCCAGAGATATAGTCGGCATGGATGTGGGTATCGGCGGCGGCCGTAATGACCAGACCTTCCTTTTCGGCAATTTCAAGGTATTGATCGATATCTCTTTCGGGATCAACAATGATCGCTTCACCGGTTTTCTGACAGCCGATTAGGTATGCGTATTGGGCCAGTTTTTGGTCCCAGATTTGTCTAAATAACATAGTTCTGTAGGTCTATTTCTTAAAAATGGGGGGAGTTTGTGCGCGCAATACTAGTGCGGCAGTTTCGGGCGGAGTGCTCCGTAGGCGAACGTGCCCGCGACAGCAGAAAGAATCGCTACCAGCATAACGAGCGCACCGTTTCCAACGAGGGCAAACATGGGGCCCGGACAGGCTCCGGTTAAGGCCCAGCCCAATCCAAATATGGTTCCACCAAGCCAATATCGGGTACCTGAGCCCATGTCTTTCGGCGGAATTACGATTTCAACTCCGTCAAGCGATTTTAATCGATAGCGCTTGATCAGGAATACTGAAATCATGGCGACCACAACGGCAGCTCCAATGATGCCATACATGTGGAACGCTTGGAATCGAAACATTTCTTGGATTCTAAACCATGAAATGACTTCCGACTTGGTAAAAATGATGCCGAAATAAATTCCGATCAGAAAATAAGGAATTAACCCCATGAAGCCTTTATTGCCTGTTGATGGGCTGGCCACGGAGGTGTTTTTTGATGGTCTCATGGCGATTTAAAGGATTATGGGAAGAAGAAGGAAAGTTGCGATCAAGCCACCTGCAAAAAAACCAATTACGGCGATCAGCGAAGGCAACTGTAAATCAGCGAGACCTGAAATGGCGTGTCCTGATGTGCAGCCACCTGCGTAACGAGCTCCAAAGCCGACCAGAAATCCGCCTAGAACAATCAGGGAAAGACCTGAACCGGAAAACAAGTTGTCCCATGAGAAAAGCTGCGATGGAACGAGGCCTGAAAAATCGGTGACGCCAAGAGCAGTCAAATCAGTTTTTGTGGCTTCAGAGATAGCGACCGGATCTGAACTGCCGAGATACGTGTGTGCAATCCAGGCTCCAGCGACCACGCCAGCGATCATGGTTAGATTCCAAAGACCGTTTTTCCATTCGTATTGGAAAAACTCGACTTTGGTAGGCATCATAGCACAGACATGCCGTAGGTTTTCAGAAATGCCGAAGACCTTTCCCCCCAATAAGAGCAGCGCAGGCACAACAATGCCAATAAGTGGGCCGGCAACATACCAAGGCCACGGTTGAGAGATGAACTCGATCATGCGTTTTCCGAATCTGAGTTAGGGTAAAGAACCACATGTACTAACCTGTCATAACAAGTGTTTCCTGGGTTTGTGTGAAAACTTTGTTGGGGCCTATTCGTCGACCAGGCGCACGTCTTTCGCTAGCAATTGAAGTTTGGTGCGACCGTTAAAGGTATTTTCCTGAATGCTGAACAGCAAATCAAGGCTTTTCCCTTTTTCTTGGCTTTCAGCGACTTTTTCAAAGTGTTTTCCAAGGCCGAAACCAATGACGTCGCGGGCCGGTTGCCGCGACATGCGCTCACGGACCGAAAATTTAAGATGAGATCGATCTCTACCCACCGTGGCAACCGGTCCGACCACCTCAAGCTGCTGGGACCAAAATATGGGGGTAGGGTTGTCCGCGCCGAAGGGCTCAAATTGCTTTAAAACTGCCCAAAAGCGCTTGTCTAGGTCGTTTAACTCCATATCGGAGTCCACTTCTACGACCGGATCGAGAATATCATCGGTTACTGACCCCGAAACCGCGGCGTCGAAGCGTTCAACGAAAGCCTCCAAGTTTTCGGGCTTGAGCGTGAGCCCAGCGGCAAAATCGTGCCCACCAAATTCTTCGAGCAGATCTTCGCAAGCGACCAACGCCTGATAAATATTGATGCCATTAATGGAACGAGCACTTCCTTTGATGACGTCTCCCGAGCTGGCAAGCATCACGGCAGGCCTAAAATGACGGTCCACTAAGCGGCTTGCGACAATTCCTATTACCCCCAAGTGCCATTCGGGGTGATGCAGGACAATGGTGTGCCGTTGTCCTTTCGCCAAAAGCAGGTCGGCGAGTTTAAAGGCTTCGTCTTGGGTTTGGCGATCGAGTGTGCGGCGCTCGTCGTTTAGTCGTTCGAGTTGGCGCGCGCGGGCGGTGGCTTCTAGCTCAGAATCGGCAAGCAGGAGCGTAACCGCGCGCTCGGCATCACCCAGCCGTCCGGCGGCATTAATGCGTGGTCCAAGACCAAACACGATGGCCCGCGTGTCGCAATCGCTGAGCCGGACACCGGCTTCGTCAGCCAGCTTTTTAAGCCCAATTCGAGGGCTTTCCCGCAAAATACGTAGCCCTTCTCGCATCAGAATGCGATTTTCACCCGTGAGGGAGACCACATCACTCGCGGTAGCGATACACACCAGGTCTAAATACGAAAACAACTCATTGGGGTCGTTGCCCAAAGCGGTATGAATAGCTTGCGCGAGTTTTAAGGTCACTCCGCATCCGCACAATTCTTTGAACGGATAAGAGCAATCGCTTCGTTTAGCATCCAGAACAGCGACCGCATTGGGGATTTCTGTGCCCGGCGTGTGGTGATCGCAAACAACCAGATCCATACCCAACGA
>JAURGV010000140.1 GCA_030833605.1 Rhodothermales bacterium | reverse complement strand
TGCTGTTTGCTTAACGGGATTATCGACCCGAGAGCGATTTTTGGGGTCCATGCTGTTTTTCACCATCGCTTGGTCGATTGCTTTCCCATGGAATGCCTTCCATCCGGTGCCAGCTACCGCAGTTTCGTCCGTGGTTGCCCTTTTCTGCATGATTACGCTGCTGTCCGCGCTATCCATCGGATTAAGTATGCTTGAAAAAAAGAATCGCATACTACCAACAGCTGTCCTGTATTTCTCCGGTATTTACGCATGGGACTTCCTGATGATGAAGGGTCCTATGGCTATGCCGGGCACGATGTTGGGGCTATCCGTCTCCGACTCCATCTTAGCCACGATATGGGCGCCCATTGTAGGCTCGGTTGGCTTGACAGCGCTCGTTCTAGCATTCAATTTCGCGTGGATTGTAGCCTTGGCACCTGCCACAAACACGATGCAAAAACGGATCGGGATTGTACTGTATTCAACATGTGCAATTTTCTTGCCGATGGGCCTACTTCCCAATTTCGAAGTCGGAGAAAGCCGATTGAATGTCGTTGTCATTCAACCAGGTTCATCGCCAGAAGAGTGGGCTGAAGTCGATGATTCTGGGAAAATTGATTCCTTATTGGCATTGCTCTTCCAAGCTAAAGCGGAATTTCCAGAGGCAACTCTATTCATTCTTCCTGAAACAGCGCTTCCAATACTGGATCCAATCGCCTTGGCTAGCACCATGGCTTTGTGGAGCGATTCACTTCAAGCAAACGTGCTTACCGGCGGCATTTTGAAGGAAAATAGTACTTTTTACAACATCGCGGCGCTTGACCAACCCGTATTAAAACAGGATACAAGTTCCACCCAACCTACGCCGCCTTGGACCTATCGCAAGAGACGGCTGATCCCTTTTGTGGAGTCTGTTCCGTATGGCGAGCTTCTCCCCTTTTCCGATCACTTTTTGCTGTCGTCCGGAGGAGTTTCCGCGTATGAAGCCGGTACCGAGCTTGGTATCACCTCCGTTGCAGAAGTCAAAATAGGGGTTATGATCTGTTTTGAGAGCTTTTTCCCATCTGACGCTTCCGATTTAAGAGAGGCGGGATCGGATGTCCTTGTCGTATTGACACAAGACGGGTGGTGGCGCAGTAACCAAGCGAAACAGCAGCATGAACACTACACCAGATTGCTCGCACTTTCTTCTGGAATTCCGATCATTCAAGCTTCGGTGGATGGGATTTCGGCGATTTGGGACGGCAAGGCAAATGAAATAGGACGAACGGACACTTTCGGGCGTGCATTTTTACATGCCAGTGTGCCGCTGAACACAAGATCCACTCCATATCAAAAATTGGGTGACCCGTTTTGGTTTATCTTGTGGATGCTCGGCACTTCGTTATACTTGTTTAAGATCAAATCCTTCTCTTCCTTCTAACTACCTGTGGTACATGCAGTTATCTGTTCCTTTCGTTTTAGCCTCAAGCTCCCCCCGGCGTCAATCATTGCTTTCTAAAGTGGGCTTTTCGTTCACAAGTGTTTCTCCCGACCTCGATGAAGTTCAAATCGAGAACGAATCCGCACACGACATGGTGGCTCGCCTTGCCGTTGAAAAAGCCTCTTTGGTTGCGAAAGACCACCCCAGTAGCCTTGTTTTAGGCTCTGATACCTGTGTTGAACTGCATGGAAGTGTTTTGGGGAAGCCGGAAAGTGCGGCGGAAGCAAGGCATATGCTGTCCCAATTAAGCGGTCAAACCCACTCTGTTTATACGGGAATTGCCTTGGTTCACCTTTCTTCATCACGCGTTGTAAGCCATGTGGAGCAAACATCCGTTACGTTTGCTTCCTTATCGGCCAAAGAAATCGAAGACTATGTAAATACCGGTTCTCCCATGGACAAGGCGGGCGCCTACGGCATACAAGATGATCAAGGCGCTTTTTTCGTTAAAAGTATTGCCGGCGATTTTTACACGGTTATGGGTTTACCCTTACATCAATTGTATGTGCTCCTTCGATCGCGTTTTCCAGATCTAATTAGAGAATAATAGCCCAACCTGTTCACTATATGGCCCCTTCGCATGCTGACCTTCGCGTTATCCTAATTCAAGCCCGAAACGGCGAGGATATGGAGTATCAAGAACAACAATGCTTTCTGGAAAGATGTCGCCTTTCACTGGAGCAAATGACCTGCATTAATGTGGCGAGAACCGACAGGCTTCCTGATGTCAATGCACTTCTAGATGCTCATGATGTACTTTTTATAGGAGGAGCTGGCGAGTATTCCATTACGCAGGATTACCCTTGGATGCCGTATCTGCTTCAGCTGGTTCAACGGGCTAATGACCTATCCTTTCCGACCTTTGGAAGCTGTTGGGGACACCAGCTCATCGCACGCGCCTTGGGCGGCACCGTTATCCACGATCACGAACGAGCTGAGTTGGGTTGCCATCATGTGGAATTGACGGATGAAGGGTTAAACGATGCGCTCTTTAAGGATTTCCCTCCCTCTTTTTACGCCAACATGGGACATCACGATAGAGTTTCTCGTTTACCAGCCAATGGCGTTGAGCTCGCAAATAATGCCTCCCAGCCCAATGAAGCGTTTCGCATCAAGGACAAACCCATATTCGGGACGCAGTTTCATAGCGAATTGGATGCTCATCGGGAAAGAGAGCGGCTCATTCGGTATCGCACCTACTACAAGGACCAATTGCATTCGGAAGAAGTTTTTCAGTCCATAATCCATGGATTGCAAGAAACCACCGAAGTGGACCACTTGATGTTCGACTTCCTCACCAAGTTTGCGGTCCGCAATAACGATTAGCCGGCATATCCGGGTTGCAACATAACATCATGAATGGGTCGCCGAGGTGTCAATGGGCACCGTTTTGCAAAGCCGACTCTGATAAGAACTTGGATGTGTTCCTTCGGAGATGACACCGCTCGGAATTGGTTCTTCATGCCCGGAAAAGCAATTAAATGCGTTGTAATCGCTGCACTTAAGCCTTGTTTTGAAGCCTGAATTAGTGAATCAGCCAAGAGACTCCCTGCCTTAATCCAGTCCAACGGCCGATCGCCTTCTGTAAAAATGGCGCCCAAAAGGGTCGTACGATCTCCTGAGCTGGCAAAACTCAAATCGGGGGACCAAATTTCTTCCGTTGGCGCGATCTGGGTCGAGTCCGTGGGAATACCGTCGTGTGTCCTTGCTCGTATGGGGTTAATCCAAGATGCATTTTCACGCCGGTAATGCTTGTCGGATGATAATTCTCGGTCAGCGTGCACCACCGATGACAAAACCGCTGATTCGGATTGAGCATCCTGCCAGAATGCTAGGCGGACTCCCGACTCATCTCGCTGATTGATCAGTTTTTCGGCAACGGCTAGGGGTAACGGCTGAGTAATAAACCCCGCTCGAGCCGATCTTCGGAGGCGAATGGAATTTAAATCGTTAATCCAATTTTCCTTGGGCTCCTTTTCTGCGGTAATCCTAAATCGAGCGATAAGGTCTGGAAAAGATGGATCGGGCAAAAAGGTCCTTTTAAAAACGAATCCCGTTGCCTCCAAGGCCTGAGTTAGGATGCCCGCGCAGGTCCCACAGCTTATCAATAGACCTTTATCTTCGGCGTCAACAACGGGAAGGGCTCGACTTCGATCGGCAATAATGTCGATCGTCTTATCAACTACTCTAAACAACCAGGGCTGGGTATTGTGTGCGGAGGGTGCAAGTACTGCGTAGCCGATCAACTGTTTTAGTTTGTCGGGAATCGAAGAAAGCTCTAGAAAATTACTCGGTCGCAAATCCCTTGGATCCGAGAATTCGGACGATCCAAAGGTAGTTCCGATATGATTTCCCCTTATCACTTCATGTCACATGATAAAATTTGCAAGTACGCGAACAAGAACGGAGAAATTTAGAGGGTCTTTTGACCGCATTTACAACGATCAATCTGTAGGGTATATCCCTACTTTCAATGGTATTTTTCGCGGATTGGCCCACTATTTCGTTGCATCTCTCAAGCGGAATCGAATTGGGATGGCTAGCCGGACTTTAACCGCTTTGCCTCGTTGCTTTCCTGGAATGAATCGAAGTTTCATCACGGCATCAATGGCCGCCTTATCGAGCACTGCTCCACCCGAACGAACTGCGATGGGCTCCTCGGGAATTCCTTCTTTATTGACAACGACCTGAATAACTACCAGCCCTTCCAGACCCGCCTGTCGAGCAATTTCAGGGTACTCTAGGTATTCGTACACCTTTTGAGCCCCGCCAATCATTTCAGGCATTTGCTCGACGACCACAAATATTTCCAACTCCTGGGTCTCATCCTCTGCCATTTTAGGAGCCGGTGGAGGTGGTGGCACATCGGTTATTTCAGCATTCAAGTCTAAGCTTGCATCTAAGTCCAGTTCAACGTCTTCCATTACAACGTCGTCTGGGACGGTAACAGGAACAGGAGGACGCGGAGGAGGCGGTGGCTTTTTCTCCTGTTGAGTTTGTTCGATTTCTTCCATTTGAACAATCTCTTGGATACCCAAATCGAAGGTCTGAGCGCCCTCATTCAGATAAAAGTCACTGCGAAACAGTACCGTGATAGTCCCGAGAGACAGAAAAAGGCCTACAAATAAGGTAGCTTTATATTGATGTTTAAAATCTAGGCCAGCTACTTTATACGGCTTTCTAGATGTATTGGAGCGGTTAACGCCAGCATTGTGTGCCATCTCAGACCTCGAGGGATTTTTCGAGACAAACGAATCCAACCCTATCTAGGCTAGATTCAATTACACAATACCGAGGAAACAATCAGGCTGGGCACAGTCAAGTGCTTATCATCGCGTAGGTAGGATGAATCGAATAATGTAGGATGTACCCCTACGCACCTTCAATTGAAACCATAATCTTTGGAGCTCGGACCGTACTAATCGGCTTTTTCTCCTTCGACCCATTGAACGGCATGCTGCATTAATTCTGCGGCGCTTCCCAAATTCAACTTTGTTTTTATGCGTGCACGGTACGATTCCACTGTTTTGACGGAAAGATGCAATCGTTCGGCAATATCTCTTGTGCCGTATCCCCTACCTGTCAGCTCAAAAACCTCTAACTCTCTGTCGCTCAATATCTCTAAAGGGGACTGTGCCAAGGTTTCATGCCCAGAAACCATTCCAAGCAAAAGACGCTCGTTGATTTCCTCAGAGACGTAAATGCCTCCATTCATCACTCTCCGAACCGCTTTAACCATCACGTCGGGAGCTTCCAATTTCATAACATAACCCTTAGCCCCTGCCCGAATGGCGCGCTCTGCATACAACGACTCGTCGTGACGACTCACAATTAATGTTTTTAGCTGAGGTCGGATAGCATGAATTTGCTTAATCAGCTCTAAACCGCTCATTCCAGGAAGCGAAATGTCGGCAATCACTAAATCAGGGTTCTGCGCTTCAACCACCCCAATCGCATCCTCCGCGTTTGAAGCTTGGCCACAAACCGTAAAGTCGGATTCGGCTTCAAGGGACATAACCAGTCCTTTTCGCATCAAGGGGTGATCGTCCACAACAACAATTCGAGTCATAGTATTGAGCATGATTCTGGATTAAAAGCTATTGGAAGATAAGGTACAGCGAACAATGGTTCCTTTTCCTTTTTCCGCCTCAATTTCAAGTCGAGCATTAATGATACGCGCACGGTACCCCATAATATCCACACCCATTCCACGTTCCTTTTTTAATTCATCGGGGAATCCTACCCCGTTATCCTCAATACTAAGCACCAAGGTGTCCTCGGTACTTTGCAATGTGACAATCACTGAAGAAGCCCTACCGTGTTTGACGGCATTGCTCAGCGACTCTTGCGCTATTCTGTATAGGTTGGAAGCTGCACTTGAATCGCGAAGAAAGACAGTGCCAAACTCTCGATAGGTACATTCAATGGAGAACATTTTCTCTGCATTTGAACATAGTGTTCGAAGTGCAGCTGACATGCCATCTCCTTCAAGTTCTACTTGAACCAATCCGCGTGCGATATTGCGCGCCATGCGATCTGACTCTCGAACCAGGTCTGTCAATTCGTGCATCTCCTCCGCGGTCTCTGGATCTATTTTTTCCAAACGAACCGCCAAGCTCCGACCTATTAAGCTAATGCCGGTGAGCATTTGCCCTAGGCCATCGTGCAAGTCTTGTCCCACGCGGCGACGTTCTTGTTCTGAAATACGCAGAATTTCTAGCTCTAATTTTCGTCGTTCAGAAACGTCCCTAACAATTCCTACAAATTGGATATTGCCTTCTATAAGAAACTCGCTTACGGCCAAATCCAACGGGAATATCTCACCCGTTTTCCGTTTACCACTTACTTCCCTTCCGATCCCAATAATCTTTTTCCGGCCGGTCGATAGATAGTTAAATAGATAACGATCATGTTGAACGGCATAATTGAGTGGCATTAAAACGGATACGTTTAGGCCAATAACCTCACTTGAGGCATACCCAAATATTTTCTCTGCAGC
>JAURGV010000013.1 GCA_030833605.1 Rhodothermales bacterium | reverse complement strand
AGCGGCAGGATAGGGTCGCATGCGAGGCCCAATTCAACTTGTAAATCCAGTTTGCATTTTGCTTTACCGGTAAGCTTCTTTGCACTGAAATGATGGGGGATTAGTGGATCCGTTTCAGGATTCCAAACCTGAACGTCTATCCCATTTAAAATCCCGCGCAACGAGGCAGACCGCATGCGCAATAGTTGCTCAAGACCTTCCCCGAAACGCTCGGACTGAATTTCGCGGGCATAAGTTGGAGAAACCGTTGAAATCCAATCGGCCGTCATAATTCCGGTTTTTAAACAAGAAAACCCTCCGGAATACTCAAACTCACCGCCCAGTTGCGCTTCTTCCATGGGAAGTCCTGCGCGGTAGGCGGTATCCAACTGGTTGGTCCATCCTTGATAGGCCAAATTGTGAATCGAAAGGATGGTTTTGGTTTTTTTGAATAAATCATCCCAGTTGTACCGATACTTCAACATCGCAGGCATCAACGCCGCTTGCCAATCGTTGGCATGAATAATATCCGGGGCAAATCCATAGCGCTGCATAATGTTGAAGGCAGCGTGTTGAAGTAAAACAAATCGGTCTAGTTCGTCGGCGTCGTTGGTATAAATGCGACCTCGATGGAAATACCGGGGGCAATCTACCAGGTACACCTCGGTCGTTGAATCGGGAAGATGGCCAAACCAAACATGAATGGGGATCGACTCGTCGCCCATCTGAACCGGCAAATCCGATAGCTCCGTCGCTTTTACGAATCCAAATTGGGAAACGTGAATGGAATCGTAGAGCGGCATAAAGAGCTTAACAGTGTGCCCCAAACGCGACAATTCTTTAGGTAGCGCACCAGAAACATCCGCCAATCCACCTGTTTTGGCAAAAGGAATGCATTCTGACGTGACGAAACAAATATTCATAACGAGTTAAAAAGACCTAGGCAAACAGCCAACGAACCACAAATACGGATAATAACATGGCTACTACGTCGGCAATTAGGCCAGCAGGAACAGCATGCCTTGTTTTCTTGATGTTTACGGCACCAAAGTAAACCGCAATCACATAAAATGTAGTTTCGGTAGAGCCGAACATGGTTGCCACCATTTTGACTAAGATGGAGTCTTCGCCAAATTGATTAATCATATCCAAAACAATCGCTGCGGAACCAGATCCTGTTAAAGGACGGATTACCATCATGGGCAACACTTCTGGAGGCACGCCAATCCATGATAACATGGGGCGCAATCCTTCGACCATAAAGTCCATGGCACCGGAAGCCCTAAACATGCCAATGGCAAATAAAATGGCAACGAGATATGGAATAATGGTTACAGCGACTTTAAATCCATCTTTGGCGCCTTCCACAAACTCTTCGTAGACCGGTACTTTTTTGAGCAGGCCATACAATGGAAACCCAACGATGAGGGCGGGTAAAACAAATGCGGATAAAACTTCGAGCACGGTTCGGAGGGTGTCCATTACTTACCTCCTACGTTTAAAGGGTCCACGGCGACGGCGGGGACCGGTTGAAACCGCTTCATTTTGCTGAGCAGTTTAGCTGCGAGTATTCCGACTACTAAAGAGATGGAGGTAACGATCAGGATGGCAAAAATGAGCTCATTGATCTGCAAACCCATCAAGGCGACCAGAAGTACCGGGGGGACCAGCTGAACCGAGGCCGTATTCATCGCCAGCAACATGACCATGGAGTTGGTTGCCGTATCGGGATCGGGATTCAGTTTTTGCATTTCCTCCATGGCTTTAATGCCCAAAGGGGTTGCAGCATTTCCGAGCCCAAGCATATTGGCCGTTAGGTTTAAAACGATCAAGCCAAGGGCAGGGTGGTCCTTGGGAATTTCGGGGAAAAGAGGTCGAAGAATAGGTTGGGTTACTCTGACCACGGAATGGATCAATCCGGAAGCTTCTGCGATCTTGAGGAGACCCATCCACAAAGCAATAACCCCGATAAGCCCCAAAGCCAATGAAACAGCCGTTTCCGCCATATCGATTGCTGCAGCAGCAATGGCGTGCATTTTCACGAACTTAACGTCAGAAAACGTAACATGGGCAACCGCGGAGGTAGAATCCACCGATTCAAAGGTCATTACGCCACGTAGGTCGTTGTCTCGAGGGGATGTCTCGCTTCGAATTGTTGCCCAGGGTTCGGGGATGGACACGCCTTGAGCGAAACGCAACTGAATCCCGTCGGCGCTTCGAACCAATTGCCCAGCATACGTGGAATCCGGTCGACTTTCCGTTCCATAAAAGGATTGGAAGAAAGAGGGGTCAATGTGAACGGTGACATCTTGACGTCGACTTTCGTCGGTCAACGAGGACTCAGAGGACAGGCCAATCGTTAATTCGGTTCCATTTCTGTACCGGTCCTTCGAAAAGTCCAGTACGTCGGAGGTAATCCCAAAAACAAAACTGAGAATGATTAGACCCGCCCAAACATAATTAAGCATGAGCTTCTTCGGATTAATTGCCTTGTTATGATACGAATCTCAAGGCCATCTTAACCACTCAGCATGCGAACAAATCCCACCAAAATATTTACAAGCGAAACCGTTGAAACGGATCAAGAGAAGGGCTTAAAACCCAAAAAGTCCGGAATGATTACTCATTACCGGACCGTAAGGGTTTCCGAAGACATGGAATAAGCAATTTCAGCTTATTCCAAGGAGGTGCAGGGCACAAAAGGAATGCAAAGGTTCTGGCCCAACAGGTTTGCTGAAATCGAACGTTGGGTTCAGCATATAGCATCTGGAGAGTGGATCGGCTGTAAAAGGCAAATGTTTAGCCGACAATCGTGAAGATAGCATGAAGCGCATAATGTTCGGTTTGCAGCAAACTTAATGTATTCGCATTACGGTCGAAAAGAAGAATAGTATCTAGATTAACGTACTTGTTTTATTATGCCGTATTTGAGGCGGATATCACCAATTAGAGCATCTCTTGAACCCCTGTTTGGTGTGCTGAAGCGGCACCTAATGGCGTTCACGGTCATTTTATCATGGCTCGTTGCCGTGGGATGTACCTCATCGGAAGAAACAATTGGTCGTAAGGCCCCTTCTGCACCAACGGAATACGAGACCACCGGTACCGTCCCTAAAGCGACACCGGCGGCTAATTCCGACGCCATGAACGGTGCCAAATCCGATTCCGCTACTTCATATCGAACCCATTCACTGGTAGGGTATTACGCGTACTGGATGAAGGGAGCTTGGATCGATATGGATTTACGGGTTTACGATCGAATCGTATTCTTCACCACGACGCCAGGCTCCGACGGCCGCATGCAAGCCCGCAATGGGTGGCCACATGCCTGGGTGGGTTTGCTCACACGCGCTGATAGCTTAGATATCCCGGTAGTGCCGGCTCTTGCTTTGTTGGAACCGGATTCCATTAAATCCCTTTTTTCATCCCATGATGCCATAAGCAACCTGCTTGAAACCTCGCTTCTCTTGATCGAAGAGAGCAAAGGGATGGGCGTTCATTTGGATATTGAACTATTTGAATCGGTAACGGATAGCCTTCGCGACAACTTTATATCGTTCACCGACAGCTTGGCAGAACAAGCCCTGAGACGCTGGCCAGACGCCATGTTGTCCATGTTTACACCGGCATTCGACAACGATGGGCTTTATGATTTAAGCCGGATTCACGAAGGATATAAGCAACTCATGGTGCAAGGGTACGACCTGCATTGGCAAACAGGTCCACAATCAGGGCCCGTGTCGGCACTAAAAGGTTGGGGCGGAGCCAATTGGGAAAGCATAGTAGATCGCTATCGGAATGAAGGTCTGGACGATAGTCGTTTGGTCATGACGATTCCGTATTACGGGTATGAATGGCCTGTGGAATCCGATTCAGTGGGTTCTTCAACCAAGGGGACGGCAAAAATCACAACTTTTGCCGCCGTTGATTCATTGGTTTTACCCCAATACCGAATCAATATTCAGTCTCGGATAAACCAGCATGGTCTCCAACGCGACTCGGTTTCCGGTAGTCCGTTTTATTCGTTTAGCGATTCTTCCGGCTTCTGGCAGGGTTGGTTTGAAGACACGCACTCCCTGGAACAGAAGTACTCGTTTATAAAGGAAGCAGGTCTCAAAGGCGTAGCTACTTTTCCGATGGGCTACGATCAGGGCATTCTGGATGCGCACATGAACGGGTATTTTGGGCCCAAAAGGAAGAAATAGCGCTCGTTAAGTCTATTTTTGCTCGCTGCAAAACTCCATTAAAACACCAGAAGTATCTCTGGGATGGGCAAAAAATATCCATTTCCCATCGGCGCCTTGCTTCGGAGCTTCCCCAAGCACCTGAATGCCTAAGCCTTTGATACGCTCAAAATCGGTAGAAACATGGTCAACCGAAAAAGCAAGATGATGAAGTCCTTGTCCGTGTTTGAGAATAAATTTTGAGATTGCCGAATCCGTGGATGTCGCTTCCAACAATTCTATTTTTACGCCACCTGCGTCATAAAAATGGGTAATAACTCCTTCCGATGCGACGACTTCTTGTTTGTAGGGCTCTGCTCCGAAAATGGCCTTTAAAAGGTTTTTGGTTGATTCGATATCCGCGACCGCAATCCCGATGTGTTCTAATTTCATTATTCGTACAGATTCAGATGGAGAGTCCGGTTTGCAATAGTACCTTTGGTGACGCACATTAGCCATCAAAAGATACGTTTGCTTCGTGTTATTGCATACCCATCATTTTCCTGAGACGGCGCCGGCGGCCTCCGGCCCCACAGATTCTAAGGATCGAAAAGATTTCCAACGTCCTGTGATGTTGGCCAGCTTGCTTATTTCCTTTCTCATGCTGGGAGGAAAGTTGTCGGCCTATTTCATCACAGGTTCTGCAGCCATTTTGTCGGATGCGCTAGAATCCGTTATCCATTTATTGGCGACGGGTTTTGCGGCGTTCAGTTTGTGGTATTCGGCTCAACCCCCTGATCCGCGGCATCCTTATGGGCACGGCAAGATTGCCTATTTCTCTTCCGGCTTCGAAGGAGGCCTGATCATGATAGCGGCGTTGTCCATTTTGTACACCGCTGTCGTCGATCTAATTAGAGGTCCAGAAATTCAATCCATTAACATAGGATTATGGATTACAGGCGCATTGGCTCTAATTAATTTGGGACTAGGTTTAACGTTAATTCGGACAGGAAAAACACACAATAGCCTCATTTTGGTTGCCAATGGGGAGCATGTACTCACCGATATGTGGACGAGTGTGGGTGTGATTGTCGGGCTGGGTTTAGTTTGGTTAACCGACATGGTTTGGCTGGATCCTGTGTTTGCCATCATTCTTGCCCTCAATATTCTGTGGACAGCAGGTAGCTTGATGAAGAACGCATTTTCTGGGCTTATGGAGGCAGCTGACCCGTCCGAAACGGGACAAATAGTTGGTTTATTGGATGAAGCCGTTGAGAAAAAAGTGATCGAAGGTTTTCACCAATTGCGCCACCGGCGTATCAACGACAGCGTGTTCATCGAATACCACATGACGTTTCCCGTATCTTACAGTATCCAGGAAGCCCACGATAAGTCGCATCAAGTGGAGGACGCCATCCATCGGCTATTCCCGTCAGACTCCGTGGTTGTCACGGCTCATTTGGAGCCCAGTTCGCACTCTCAAGCCCACGAGAATCGCTTCCCAGAGCCGCACGCCGATCCATTGAATCCTGAAGTGGGGTAAACCGTGAAGCCACAACATCTTGTCATTATTGGGGGAGTAGCTTCTGGGCCAACAGCAGCCGCGGAAGCACGGCGTACCAACCCCGATCTCCACATTACGCTGATTGAAAAGGGCCCTGATGTATCCTATTCTGCGTGCGAAATGCCTCTGATGTTGGCCGGTAAGGTTCAGCACAAAGATGAACTGGTGCGTTATGCTCCTCACGAGCTTGCGACGGCTTTTAACATCGCTGTGGAAACCCATACGAGTGCCGAAGAAATAGATCTTGAACATCGCAAATTGCTGGTTCGAAACACCAAAACCGGTAAGAGCCGACTTATCCGGTATGACAGATTGATTTTGGCAACTGGGGCCCTTCCGATTGTGCCGGAAGCGTTAGCGATCAGTACGCAGGATGTGTTCGTTTTGCGAACCTTGCAAGACGTCCTTCACATCGAAAACCGGATTAAAGCGCAGGACGTTCGCCACGCGGTGGTTATTGGATCCGGTTATGTGGGATTAGACGCAGCTTTTGCCCTTAAACAGCGCGGCATTCGCGTAACCGTGCTAGCCCCGTCAGGGGTGCTCGCAAAAGGGTTGGGGGAAACTATGCAAGCCGTTGCGCTGCAACGGATAACAAGCGAAGGGCTTTGCGTTCGAAAAGAACGGGCAACCGGTTTAGAAAAGGCGAGAGACGGGAAAATCATCGCCGTTTTGACCGATAAAGGCGAAAAAATCGGATGCGATTTAGTGTTAATCGCTGTTGGAACGAGCCCCGCCACGGAATTAGCCCGTAAGGCGGGATTAAAAATTGGCGTTTCAGGTGGTGTTGTTGTGGATGAACAAATGCGAACGTCGGAGCTTGGCATTTGGGCGTGTGGCGACTGCACTGAACAAAAAGAACTCATTTTCGGCGTTTCCATCGCGGCACCGCTCTCGCTAAATGCGTTCCGGTCAGGCCGTGTGGCCGGTCGTAATGCAGCCAGAAATGCGCCCAGAAACGAGTCAAACCCAATGCCTCGTACAAAGGCAGCGCCACCCTCGGGACGGTCTGCGACGCTACCGCCTATTGTATTTGCTGCCGCTATTGGACTCGGGGACATTGAAATCGCTCACACCGGATGGACGCAAGAAATGGCTTCCAAACTCGGCAAGGACACGGTTTCGGCCACGATAACTCACAAAACAGCATCGGCCTTTACCGATCACAGTACCATCTGCATAACCCTGATTGCAGAGCGAAAAACACAGCGTCTGATCGGAGCTCAAATTGTTGGAGGCAACCGATCTGCTGACCGAATTAATGTGATTACGGCACTTTTGCGAAAAGGAGGGACGGTCGGCGATCTATATGACCTTGATTACGTTTACTCACCTCCATTAGCGCCTTCCAAAGATCCGTTGATGGTCGCCGCTCGTTCACTTCAAAAACAATTCTAGATCAACACGTTAGGAGCATGGAATCAGCCAGATTAGGGGCCGCAAAACAATTGGATCAGTTGGAAGAACGCAGGTCCTATGTGGGATTAGGCGGAGCCAACCGTTCAAAAAATGCCGGCGATGAACGTCAAATCAGGGATATTGTGGCAGGCGTAACCCGATGGAGACGTTATCTGGATTTTATTATTGATTCCTTTTACACCGCGAAAAGTGGGAGTTTAGAGAGCCCCCTTAGAACAGTCTTGCGCATGGGGATTTATGAGTTGTTGTTCACCGAGACGCCGGATCATGCCGCGCTCAACGAAGCGGTTGATCTGGCCAAGGTTCATGTTCGAAAAGGCGCGGCGGGATTAACAAACGGCATTCTTAGATCGGTGCTGCGAAAAAGAGATCATCTACCTATCCCTCCCAAATCGCCTCTTTATACTCATTTGGGCATTCTCTATTCGCACCCCGATTGGATGGTAAAACGATGGCTCGATGAGTTTGGGGAAGCAAAAACGGTTGCGCTACTCAAACATAACAACGAGCGGCCAACGTACGGTGTTCATGTTTTCAAGGAAGAGCCCGAAATTCGCGCCGCTTACGAAGAACACGGCGGAGAAATAACCGCGTCAACGGTGGTCAAAGACTTTTTCCGGACAACCAACATCCAACCCCTTTTGAGGGGCGGATTTTTGGAACGTGGATCGGTTCGCGTTCAAGACGAAGCCGCTGCTTTGGTGGTGCAGGGCTTAGACCCCAAAGAAAGCGATCACATTTTGGATGTGTGTTCGGCACCTGGAGGGAAAACATTGTATGCAGCTACACTCATGAACAACAAAGGCCGGATTGTAGCGGCAGACATTCATGAAAGGCGATTAAACTTGGTTCGGAAGTCTGCCGAAGAGCTGCAACTTTCGAACATAGCGTTTCAAGCGGCCGATGCCACGGATCCTCCTTCTGAATGGATTAATGCCTTTGACAAGGTTTTATTAGACGCCCCTTGTACAGGCTTAGGCGTTCTATCAAAGCGTGCGGATCTGAGATGGAATAAAACGCCGAACGACTTGAACCAATTAATTGATCTTCAAAAGGACTTGCTAGACGCTTCCGGAAGATGCGTAAAACCCGGTGGAATACTCGTATACAGCACCTGTTCAATCGATCAGGAGGAAAATATGGGCCAGGTCGATGCTTTTTTATCGCGAAACAAGAACTTCACGTTGGATCCCATCGCATCATCGTTTCCATCCGAGTTTAGGAATCGTTTTGGGTGCTTTGAGAGTCTTCCGTTTAACACATCTATTGATGGCGCATTTGCGGCCCACCTGCGTCGGAAAACAGAAGCTGGATCCAATTAGTACGTCGTATCTAGGAAACCAGATCGGCCGGGAAGCATTTGGAACCAGAACACGTTTGCACAACACATGATGTCTCGAGAAAAACCTTTGACTCGGATTTTCCTAATCACTTTCTTTGTATCTGTTTGTACGTTTCCAACCAACGTCTCAGCGCAAAAGGTGGCCAAATATGGGGCTGATTTCCTAGCAGGGGGTGTTGGAGCACGTGCTCTTGGCATGGGCGGAGCTTTTATTGCCTCCGCGAACGATGTGTACGCTGGATACTGGAATCCTGCTGGTTTGAGCAGTGCCCGCCGCATGGAAGCGTCCTATATGCACGCGGAACGATTTTCGGGAATTGTATCGTTTGATTACGCTGGTTTTTCTATTCCGTTTTCTGAACGATCCGTATTGGGAATTACGCTTATTCGCAGCGGTGTGAACGACATAAAAAACACGTTAGATGCGTGGGATGCGGAACGAAATCAGCCGAAACCTGACCCAGGAAGCCATATTACTTCATTTTCTGCCTCAGATTATGCCTTTTTTGTGTCTTATGGCAAAATGATTAATGAAACCTGGTCCATTGGAGCATCATCCAAAATTATTCGCCGATCCATAGGTGACTTTGCTTCCGCATGGGGGTATTCCATGGATTTTGGGGTACGCTATACGAGTCCGACCTGGACCGCTGGAGCAGTACTCCAAGACGCAACGTCCATGCTTCAGTCTTGGAGCGTCAACAAGGACAAACTGTCCAACATCGAAACGGTGTTTGGTGATGAGTTGCCTGAAGGTGGCACCGAATTGGTTTTACCTGTCCTAAGGCTTGGGGTATTGAGATCGATGGAAACGAATTTTGGAGGGGTCGTTTTTGAAGTGGACACCGATATCGCGTTTGACAATTATGTGTCGAATGCCATTTCCGTTGGTTCAACATCCATTCACCCACGCATTGGGGCAGAAGTGCATTATCGCAATATGCTGTTCCTGAGAGGCGGATTCAATAGAATTCAGCACGTAAAAGGGGAAGGATTAGACATTACCCCGTCCGTTGGAGCGGGCTTTTTGCTCGGATCGGCGGCGGTGGATTATGGCTTTGGAGATTTTGCAGGCTTGGTCTCGGAATTAGGGTATTCCCATCGGGTTTCCGTGAAATACAGCTTTAAAGGGGATCAATAAACCAACGTCAAATGCCTTGAATGTAGCATTGATCATTCCAGTTTTTAACGAACAGGCGGTTGTCAAAACACTTGTTTCAGCCATAGAAGGATTCCGGCAAGACTATCCTATGGTTCAAAACGTCATTTTGGTTGATGACGGCAGTACCGATGGAACCCTAAGCGAGCTTCAGGTAGCCACAACAGGGCTAATTGGATACCATGTAATTCGTTTTTCTAGGAATTTTGGGCATCAAATGGCCATTACTGCGGGCATAAAATGGTGCACCTCGGATGCCGCTATCATCATGGATGCGGACCTGCAAGACCCGCTGGCCACCGCCGGGCAGATGATAGAAAAGTGGCAGGAAGGATTTGATGTGGTATACGGCGTTCGATCTAAAAGAACGAATGTACCGGCATTACAGCGACTTACCGCTCATTGGTATTATCGTTTGTTCAGAACGGTGTCCAAAGTGGAAGCTCCGCTCGACACCGGCGATTTCCGGCTGATATCAAGGCGCGTTATGGATGCTTACAATAAGCTTCCTGAGCAACAGCCTTACGTTCGCGGGCTTATTGCTTGGTTGGGTTTCAAACAGATTGGAATCGAATACCAAAGGCCTGGAAGAATTGCGGGAAACACGAAATATCCGTACAGTCGCCGGCTTTCGTTGGCCATTAACGGCTTGACTTCATTTTCTACAAAGCCGCTTAAATTGGCCGTAAACCTTGGGTTTTTGGTTTCGTTTGGTTCGGTTTTGGGTCTAATTTGGGTACTCATCACGAAATATGTGGTTGGTACCGCTATTACCGGCTGGGCTTCGTTGATTTTTGCAGCCTTCTTTTTCGGAGGGATCCAGTTATTCTTCTTGGGAATTGTTGGTACGTATGTTGCAAGAGTGTATGAGGAAGTCAAACAACGACCGCGATTTATAATTCAAGATATCTGGCATTCTGAATCATTAGATGCAGGAAACGTGGATCCTGAAGCAAATACAGGGAGTATGTAGGCAAGGAGCCTGCATTTGGACTGGGGAACGAAAAATTAGAATCATTAACAGAGAGCTAGCATGAAGCGTGAAGACTGGACAGGGGTGTCTATTAGCTTGGGCGTTCACCTCGTCATTGTGGTGTTGCTGTCTCTATTAACGACCGCCGCTTCCGACTCGCAACCATTGGGTTTTCTCGAGGTTGAGTTTGGGCCTTTGTCTACGGGCAGGCCGGTGCAGCAAGCTCCTGAAACGGAGCAGGACAATCCAGAAAAGTTTGAAAAGGTCGAAGAAACGATAAAACAAGCCGCTGTTTCACCGCTAGAAGTGGTAAAACCGGTAGAATTGCCAAAGCAAGCGGTAGCTGTTGAAGATCCGGAAGTTATTGAAGCTCCCAAGGCAGAAGTCGTTACACCGACCCAAAGCAAAACCGACGCAAAACAAAAGTCACCTACGCCTCAGCCAGAAAAGGAAATCGTAAAGCCACTCGGTAGCGGTTCTCTGAAGGCTTCAGATGGAAAGGACTCTGGAGATGAAGGGGTGGGCAACGAAGCGACCAAAACGGCTCCTTACAACATTGAAGGATTGAATCGGACGCCCATGAGCACTCCGATTCCAGCTTACACGGTCCAGGTGGATGCTTTTATTCAGGTCCGGATCGTGGTTAATCCACAAGGCAGAATCATTCGGAAAACGCCGATACGAAAAGGCGACCCAACGCTAGAGCGTTCGGTAATGGATGTATTGGATCGCTGGCAGTTTAATCCGTTGCCATCGGATGCGCCTCAAGAGAATCAGACGGGGGTTATTTCCTTCCGATTTAGCCGCAAATAGACCCTATTACGCTTATTTGGAGTTTATAGGGCCAGTTTTTGTACGCGGTCGTCCACCTCTAAACCTCCCCAGATCTTAGGGAATCGGCTATCGATAAGGCCTTCATTTACGCGAAGTGAGCCCAGTCCGATGGTGACTCCTTGGCACGAAACGATTACCGTGTTTGAGTTTCCGCCCGGGTGAACAACCGATTCGTACGGCACTGACTTTCGGCTCCAAAAGGCGCCCAATTCATCTGGTGAAATGGACGCCACGCCTGACTTGGCTACATGACCCACCTTCATCGCCAGGGCCGTGGAAAACTTCGGAAAGTCAGATTTTAGATTCAGTCCTGTCATTCCAACATATAGGGGTGATAGGGTGGGGTCAACGAACAAATCCGAGTTAACGAGCCGCCCGTATTTATTGGAAAATGGATAGGTCGCCCACTGATCTAAGTCGGCCTGAGGAAAATCATGTACGCTCCATGGCCAATCTGATGAAGCTATCCTCGTCATGGAACCAGAGGCCTGGTTGAGGCGAAGGCCGGCCGAATCATGCGTCTTAGGAGGAGGTTGATTGAGGGTTTCAGCAGGCCCCTTTTTCCTTAAAAGGGCCACAAAAAAACCGCCTGTATTATTGATATGAGGCCAAACACGGGCGCATAAAGCGACGGAGGAGTCAAAAGACGCGCCCATCCACGACGTTATGCCGGGTTGCACGATGAATCCTGGGATTGAAATCGGCAAAAGCTCGACATCAAGCTGGTCGTCCTTAAGGATCTCGTTGACCACCCATTCATTTTCCTCTGGAGCATACGTACACGTTGAATACACTACCGTGCCACCCGGTCGCACGCACTCAATAGCCCGTTTCAAAATGCTTTTTTGAGTGGTCGAAATATGATTGCGCTCATTTCCACTTTCCCGAAACAAGACCTCTCCATTTTTTCGAGATGTCCCTTCGCAGGAACAGGGCACATCGGCCAAAACCGCGTCATATCCGTGTTCGGGAATGGGAAATGAGCGAGCGTCGCCAACGGTAGTGAGTACATTGGGTAGCCCCAAGCGATCAATCGTTCCCTGGAGTACGCCAAGCCGTGAGCGCGAGCTATCGTTGGCGACCACCGTCCCTGTATCTCCAAGTGCTACAGCTAGTTGCGCCGTTTTATTTCCGGGAGCTGCGCATAAGTCCAGAACCCGTTCACCCGGTCGCAGGTGGAGTAACGAGGCAGGGATCATGGCGGCTTCCTCTTGGACCAACAAGGACCCGGTTAAAAACCCAAATAAAAAAGATGCGTTGAGTGAGTCCGCTAGTTTAAACCCCGGCTCGTGCCACGTTAGTGGGCTACTTTCTTCCTGAAGCCATTTTGCGGCGAAGCTCGGTTTTGCCGGATTCACCCAACCGGTAAGCGATAACGGCGTACGGCTACACTCCAAAAACAGCTTTGGATGGTCAACGAGGTCTTGGTAGCGCAGGAGGGGATTTGAATTCATTAAACGAAGGATGTTCTGAGCTATTCTCGCCCAGATTCATCATTAAAAAAGGCAGAAACCGTTAACCGAACCGCAAACTGTTCATTCACACCAGCTGGATAGCGAACGAGCGATCGATCGGCCATGTTTAAAAAAGACAGACCCACTTTAAGGTGATCGCTCCAGAGCATTTTAGCAACGGTGGATTCAATTTCAACGAATCCGGAAAGCATATGGTGCCCTCCCTGTGCGAAATCTGCCCAAATGGATTGGCTTTGTACTCGAACGAGCAGAAAAAGACTTAATCGCTCCAACGGGGTGGTCACAAACGAAGCTGTTAGACGATGAGGAGGCAATCCGGTCACATATTTCCAGAATTCAAGATCGCCTTTTGATACGATTCGTCTATGTTCATACAGCACGTTGATTCGATGTGAACCGGCTCGATAGGTTGCGCCAATACTGGGTTTTAAAATCGTTCCAGATCGGTTTTCAGCGAATCGGGTAGGCGCATAAAAAACATAATCAATGTCTGAAACCTCCTTTTCAAAGGATTTCAATGGCACCGTTAACCCCGATTGGTTGCGAGCCCGGATATCCGTCCACAGCGTGAAATGCGGTGTGACGTTTATTGAAAAGGTCAAAAATGCATCCAGATACTGCGAAAGTGGTTGGCTTGAAGCCCGCTGAATAACTGGCGCCCACGCATCAAATTGAACGCGTTCTCTTAAGAGGTCCCACGTAGACCAAATGTCCGCATAATCGTCCCTTCCAACGGTTGTGCCCAACGAAAAAATGCCGCCCTCGTACGTTGGGACGGTCGCGATTGCGCCGACGGAATAGGAAGCCCGGGAAACATCCGAAATGTCATAGACCGAACTCCCGATCGAACCTGTTACGCTGATCTTGGCATCGTTTTCTACCTCCCAATTCAGTGCTGTGCGGCTGTATAACCGTTGTTCTGTCCTATTCGAAACTACAGAAGACTGCTCTAAGTGCGCCAACCGACCGCCTACGCTCCATTCGCCTGAAAACCGTGTCCCAACCCTCGAGACATAGGATTCTGCATAGGTTTCATCCAGTCGCAGGTTGTTTGGAAGGTCAATAGCCGCGGGCAGATTCCCCGTTTTGAAATCAGTGTATCCCAAGCGAAGCCCCATATGAACGCGGTCTGAAAGAGACTGCTCAAAAAAACCGCTACTCCATGTCCTGTATTGCTTTAGCGGCCATTCTGTGCTTGCAATCTCATCAAACAAAAAGTCATTTTTAACGGAACGTGCGACTTGAATGCCCAACCTGCTTCTTTCCCCTCTAAAAGAAATTTGCACGTTGGGTGTGGCATGATAGACAAGTGCTTTCTTTTGACCCGCATAGGTTCGCCAAATTCTTCCATCCGTCCTTGGGTCCGTCATGTGGAAGGCGTCTGTATCAAATCCAGTCCGTACCACCCAACGGTCGTTACCCCACGTGATGCGCGCACCTACCGTAGGGCCGCTTCGATCTACATTCTTCGCTTGTGCATTGGTATACAAATACGGACCTGGATCTCCCGTTTCATTGGTCCATCCGATATGGCTCGACACGGTGAATCCCGCCGGCTGTTTGGTTTCGACGTACACAATGCCATCAACCAATCGGCCATCCGCGGTTCGCGTCAAACCGGGTTTAAAGTGGATGCGATCAATGTCCTGGCTCACTAAGGGGATCAGTTCGTATTGAATGCGATCCATAAAACGGGGTGTAGTCAGTAGGTTATCGACTACCACCCCGGGACCCAATGCGTGCGGACCTCCTAATCCTAAGCCAACCACACGTGCGGTGTATCGATCGGTGGACCAATAATTAATGGGCTCAAGCGATTGAAGTAATTCGGTGAAGCGGGTGGTTCCTCGAGCCGATAGGGACGTAGTGTCCCACTCGTATACTTGCCTCGCTTCCGCTCGGCCCGCCCATAAAACAGCCATTAATATCCAAAAGAAGGGTTTCAACGAAGCACCTCTTTAAGCCAGGAAGGAGCGCCGATGGTAACCGATAAACCCGCAGAAACTTGGAGCAGGTCAACATACGGTTGGGTAAAAACGCGTGCGGCACTCAATTCGCCAAACACTTCTACTTGTTTAAAAACCGTACGACGGGCTTTTACGAAAGGAGAGAGCATAACTTCGCTTTCATTCCTTTCGCCAGCGAGTTGAAGACTTTTAAAGGACATAAAAAAATTGCCGAATCGGAGTCCCGCGCCCAGTTTCACCTTGTTTTGGGAAGAGGAAAACACAGACCAGTCGGCCATAATGAGCGTCGAACTAAAGTCGGGGACGTTCTCTTCTAAAGACGTCCAGTCGATCATGGCGAACATCAATCCCAATTCGCCCACAAAAAACGGTGTGGCAATACGAAGTCCAGGTCCATAGGTCGAGGTCCACGCATCCAGATTCCGGGTCGACAACGGAGTGGATGCGAATCCTCCAATTCGTATCGTTTCAAAGGGTTTTTTGTCCGCCTGATCCTGGGGAATGGCTTGCCCAAACGCCAAGTTGGAGCAAAAACCACACAGCACAAGGGTTAGGAGGGAAAGGATGGTTCCTTTCCACAGGGAAAGGATGGGCCCTATCCACGCGGATGAAAAAGAGCTTTGCGGCTTTAAAATCACTTTAAACGCCCATTCCACATAAACCGGTACCCAACTGAAAAATAACCGGAGACCTCCGTTTCGGACGCATCTCGGGCGTGCGCTGCATTGGAACGTAAATTAACTCCTATCCCAGCGGAAAGGTCTAATCGGTTGGGCAGCAACGCATTGGCAGATAGTGATGGCCTAATGGTTAACTCAGTAACGCCGTCAAAAATAGCGGGTGAGTCTTCATGCCCAGGAAAAGGTGACTTAATATCTCCTTCTCCCTGAAGCAAAATATCCACCTTAGGCGTGACGTGAATACCTTCTCGCAAAAAAACAGGCATGGCGAGCGCAAAATGAGCGAAATCCGAATATTGGGTGGCAATTCCGCGGTTCAAATACAGATATTTGCCCTCTGGTTGTTCAGCATTGTAGGTTCTACCCGTCACGATGGTCGCATTGGCCGATAAATCGGTGTGGGGTAGGACGTTAGCAAAATAGCCTGAAATGCTGGCGGCAATCGAAGCCGGTTCGCGTCCATTCAGGATATCAAGGTCATCAACCGCAAGTTGGCCGGAAACCATCATCCCTGGCTGTTGAGCGATAAAAAAGGCGCCAATTAAACCGTTGTTTTCATCATTTTTGGGCTTTTCATCAACCGATAAAATGGCCAGATGGAAGGGGTTGATGTATTTGAAGGACAGGTTACTATTCGCTCCTGAATACAATATGGAATGGGTTATTCCTGCGGTCCACACCTCGTTTACTTGATAGGAAAATTTATGGACGGCCAGATACCGGCGCTCGCTTCCCGCACGAACGGAATCGTCACCCGCGATACCGGTGAAGCGTCCATCTCCCGTTATGGAGTCCAATTCGGAAAGAACGGTATGCACGTTTAGCTGATCGGTACCCAGCGTAAGGGAAAGATGGTCCATGGGACGCGCATTATCGCTTAAAAACAGTCCTGGACTGTCGTAAGGCCCGAAATGCCTTCTTACTCGCCCCACCATGACCTGGGCGTATTTCCCATCGTACGAGATATAGGCGTTTTCCGGGCGAATGGCCCATCGGTGAGCGGTGTCCATACCTTCTGGATCCCGATCATAATAGCGATCGTGTCGCCAGCCCCAGGCCGCAGTGAACGAACCAGCGGTAAACCATGATTCGAAGCTAAGAAGCGAATAAGCCACGTTTTTGGGGTTCAATTCGGGCCGCAAAAAGTCTTTGCTTTCTTGATTGGCTATCGTAACGCCTGGGCGGAGGCGTATGCCAAAGCTGTTATCCTTAAAAACGGATGTTGAAAAAAGTCGTGATGCGAGTGGGGATAGGAAGGGCTTGAGCTGGGCGCCATTAGCAGTCTCGTTGAGCGAGAGCCCGGCTTCGATGGCAGCGGCGAAAACACTCTCCTTGATGGGGAAATCCGCATTGTTTCCAGGAGGCATCAATCCTCGCGCCACTAAGGCTTGGTAGGTCCAGAAAACAGAATCGTCCAACGGTAAAATGGGCCCTTTTTGCGCAGATACACCTGTTGAAATCGAGATTCCCAACAGCAACATCAGCAAAAGCCGACCGGTTTTGAATCGGAAAAATTCAGTCCCGGTTGATATTTTTGTTGTATTGAACAATGGCACACCGATATTGTTAGTGATGCGTTTGCGATCTCCAAGCCTGCAATCTACTTTTTGATTCACAATAATACCTGAATCTCGTGGATTGGACGAACCTCTTGTAGGGTGATCGTACCCAATTGAGCAGAACTTTTTCGGAAGATAAGCCCTAACCTGTTAAGTGAATCGAAAGACCGAGCTTCTTTTTCTTGTTGCGATGGACGCGGTTGCACTCGCGTTTGCCAATCTATTTTGGTATTGGTCCCGATTTAAGTGGGGCTTGTTCGCCGATCCTGTTTATTCACCCGATCCTACCGTAGCTGGAACACTGGTCATATTATTAACCGTGTTTTGGCTGGTTGTGTTTTTGTTTTTCGGCCTCTACCGAGAACGCTACGCGGCATCTCGATTCGACGAATTGGTCACGATTGGCAAAGTGGTGACCATTGGCATTTTAATATTGTTCTTCGTCTTTTTTGTTGACGCGCTTGACCCGTTATCGGCACGGCCCAATTTGATTGCCTATTGGGGTGCAGTCATTTTCATGGTCTCTGTAGGGCGGATTGTGGTCCGTTCTGTCCAAAAGTTTCTAATCTTGAGGGGCAAAGGGCTCCATAGGGCGCTCATTATTGGTTGGAGTGATGTTTTAGAGCCGCTTTACGAAGAGGTAGCCCGGTATCCTGAGGCCGGTCTAGACATTGTTGGCGCCATTCGTTTAACGCGCGACAACGGAGGAAGCCAATCCGGTTCTACGAGTTCTGCCGAGCCATCGACTTCCATCACGGACACCAATCTGGATGGAGAATACACGGTGGAAGAGCTTCCTCGTCTGATTGATGAACTCGAAATTCAGGATGTGCTTATTGCACTGGGCCCCAACGACGGTGAGCAATTGGTTGAAGTACTTCGACTTTGCGATGGAAAGGCCGTTACCCTAAAACTGGTGCCCAATTTCTATTCCATTATCGGTGGAATGGCCAGAACGGAGCACATGTACGGGTTGCCGTTAATTGAAGTGCTTCCTGAACCGATGCAAGCCTGGGAGCAGAGTCTAAAAAGGCTATTCGATCTAATAGTCGCTTTTGTGGTGTTGGTTGTCGGGCTACCGCTTTGGGTGTTATTAAGCCTGCTTGTGCGATTAACCAGTCCAGGCCCCGCCATTTACCGCCAGATTCGAATTGGCCAGCACGGTAAACCATTTACCATGCTCAAATTTCGAACCATGGGTGAGCATGCTGAGGCTGATACGGGTCCGGTTTGGGCCTCCGAAGATGATCCACGGTACACTCCGATCGGTCAATGGCTTCGAAAAACGCGTTTTGATGAGGTCCCGCAGTTCTGGAATGTGTTAAAAGGTGAAATGAGCTTAGTCGGACCCCGGCCAGAACGGCCATTTTTTGTCGAAAAGCTTGCGAAAGAAATTCCCCTTTATTCGAGAAGACATCGCGTAAAACCTGGAATCACGGGTTGGGCACAGGTCAAATGGAAGTACGACTCTGATTTAAAGGATGTACAACAGAAAGTGAAGTATGACTTGTTTTACATTGAGAACATGAGTCTTCGAAAAGATCTTCAAATCTTATTCAGAACTGTATATACCGCGCTAAAAGGGAGTGGTCGGTAAACCGATTGGCGTTGTATCTTGCGACCGACTTTCTAATACAATCGCTCCTATAAGGCGCTACATGGATATTAAAACCTCCGCTCAGTTCGAAGATCTTTACCGAGCGCTTTTACTACCTCGTTTGATCGAAGAAAAAATGCTTCGATTAATTCGTCAAGGACGCTTATCCAAATGGTTTAGTGGATACGGCCAAGAGGCCATTGCTGTTGGCTGTGCCTATGCTTTGGAAGATGCTGATTACCTCTTGCCCATGCACCGCAATCTCGGGGTTTGGACAACCCGTGGTTTGCCACTCGAAAAGCTATTTTGCCAATTGATGGGCAAACAAGGAGGGTACACCAAGGGTAG
>JAURGV010000139.1 GCA_030833605.1 Rhodothermales bacterium | reverse complement strand
AATAATTAGACCAACGAAGCCAATTGCTCCAGAAATGGCTACCAGTGTGCCCGTGACGAGTGCGGAGATTACAATGAGAACCACTTTGATGGATTCCACGCGAATGCCGAGCGACTTGGCCGGCTCCTCGCCAATCAAAAAGGCGTCTAAGGACCTGGACATAGCCATTAGAGCAAGAAAACCAAGAAACGTAACCGAAGTTGCCACGGGGAGATCGGCCCAGACAATATCGTGAAACGACCCCATGAGCCAGAGCAAAACCGCTCGCATTTTATTGAGGTCCTCGGATAAGAAGGTGACCAGCGAGGCAATTGCAGCCATTAAGGCCGCCATGGCGACCCCCGCGAGTAGCAACCGAGAAACGGAAATGGTTTTGCCTGTTTTTGCCACCAAATAAACCATGGTTATGGACAGTAGAGCGCCCAAAAAGGCGACTAGGGTTATGTCCATCCAGGGCAGCAGCAGAGTGGGTATCAACCCCAAATAGAACAGCGATGCACCGGCCGAAGCGCCACTAGACACGCCTAAGATATACGGCTCCGCCAACGGATTTCTGACCAACGCTTGCATGGCAACGCCAATAATGGAAAGTCCACCTCCGACCACAAATGCGGCCAAAGATTGCGGCAATCTTAGATTAAGTACAATTTGCAGGATGGGTTCATCCGCCGATTGAGGTCGTCCGAGCAATGATGAGAGGAGGATGTCTAACGAGGTCGAAAAAGGAATTTGGACTGAACCGAATGCAAAGGAAAGGCTCAATACTGGGAGAATGGAGCCGATCAAACACACCAAAACGATGATTGGTTTTTTCATGGCCGGTCCAATACCAACGTGTGGAGTTCAGGGTAGGCCAGCCTCGCGATTTCAAAAGCAGCTTCTACATTCCTTGGCCCCGGCCGAAGGATGGTATTGGGCTCAATGCTATACACGCGATTGTTTTTAATTGCTGAAATTCCTTTCCACGTGGGATGGTGCTCAAGTAACGTACTCGCCGAAGTCCCTTCCTCGAACGATCCAATGATTACATCGGGATTCGCCATCAGGACCCATTCGTCCGACAAGTTTGGAGCCGGGGTATCAAACGATGCGGTCAGCGACTCCATTCCCGCCCATGTTAAGATATCCTGCACATAACTACCCGAACCAAACGAATAATTGACCTCCGCAGAAATCAAAAATACGGCCGTTGGTTTGTCCTCTATTTTCGATGTGATTGCAGTAAGGTGGTCAATGTTGCGTTGTAAGGCTGCTCGCGAGGAACCAGCAGCAGGAGTCGTGCCCAACAGTTGACCGACATGAGCAATGGAATCATACACTCCCGCCCACGTCGAACCATCCAAATAGAATACATCGAGGCCCAACGACTCAAACATATCGACCTGTTTGGGGTCGTTTACCTGCGAGGACGCCAATATTAGATCGGGCTGAAGCGCTACGATGGCCTCAAAGTCCATGGGCAACACGGAGAAAGAGGGAAGGTCAAGAATTTCAACAGGGTAGGAGTCCACGTTGCTAATACCAATTAAACGACTTTGCCCACCCCCAGCAATCACGATCTCGGTAGCTCCAGGAGCTATAGTTATAATGTTGTTGTATGTTTTCCCTGTAGGAAAGGATCGCCCTAGCGCGTCTGTTATCAACGAACTAGACGTTTCTGTGTCGTTTTGCGTTTCGGTAGGCCGACACCCAACGGTCAAAACGGCAACTAAGAAGGCAAGTAAGATTTGGTTTTTTCGAACAGTCATGCTGAACAAAGAATGCGCAGCGCGACTTCGCATCAATCGGGCCATTCCATACATCGAGTTAAAATATGCGTCAAAGATAGCACTTTTTGGAGTAGCCATGATTCGAATCATTGAATAACTTCTTAGTTTGCAGCATGATTTCACCAGACCAAATCTTGATCGTTTTTAATCCGGCCGCACAATCGGGCCGGTTGGCTAAGCTTGAACTAGATATTCGAGCTGAGTCTAAAAAAATTCTCGGAAGGACGGGATTTGTTTCGACCAACAAGAAAGGGCATGCTCGAGAAATAGCCCGCACGTTAGCGCCCTCGATAAAACAAATCATTGCCGTTGGAGGAGATGGTACCGTTCATGAAATCGCAGCTGGGCTGGCCGAGGCGAACGCCGAGGCCGGTTTGGCGGTTATTCCGTTAGGATCCGGCAATGACTTTTGTCGCGCGTTGCACATGAGTACGGATTGGCGACGTGCTTTTGAGCAATTAAAATCGGCTAGAATCATTCAATCGGATATTGGAACGTATTCGTGGATGGAAAATGGAGAGTCGCACTCCGACTATTTTATTAATGCTTTTGGGGTAGGATTCGATGCGTATTGCGCCCATTTCGCTCCCATTTACAAGTCTTGGCCACTCGGTATAGGGTACACCGTATCCATTTTGGTGGCCTTAAGATCTTGGATCTCTTCCGGGGCAACTGTGTGGGATCTTTCTGATGAAAAAAAGCCCATTTTCTCCGGAAAGATGATGTTTACGGCCATCGGTAACGCTCAGGACTCAGCCGGAGGATACAAGGTTAATCCAAAAGCGTTAATTACGGACGGATTGGTGGACCCCTGCATCGTGGAAGACCTTTCGTTTTTCAAAGCGCTTTCTTTGCTTCCTTCAGCACGAGACGGAAAACACCTCAAAAGGAAAGAAGTGCATTATCATCAGGTTCGAAAGTTATTAATCGAAACCGATCGCGGCATTCCCATTCACGCCGATGGGGAAGTGAAGTCCATGGAAGCCAGATCGATTTCTGTCGAAGTATTACCCGGTAAAATCAATGTTTTCGTCCCAAAAGATGCACCTGAGCGACTTTGATGCAGCTTGCTGGGCGCAACTAATTTTTGTTTAAGCTTGTGGGTTAAGCGATAAAAAAGCGGGGAGAAGCGTACATTGGGACATGAATAGTGAACAAAAGCAAATCATTGTTGATCGACTGCGACAGCGCTACGAAGCGGTAGTTGTTGGCGAGAGTAGTGGATCCGGCTCCCGTTCCCCTGGAGCAGACTTGGACCATTTCGTGGACGTAGGAGCGTGCCGATTTGGGGTATGCGCCGATCAACCCGAACGATATTCTTTTTCTTCGTGCGATTTGGCTCCCCCATTAGCCCGAATGATTGACCACACGGCGCTGAAAGCGGAAACAACCGAAGCCCAGATAACGGAATTATGCGCTGAAGCTAAAAAGTATTGCTTTGCTTCGGTTTGCGTGAATCCATGTTACGTACCATTAGCGGCTAAACTTTTGGCGGGTAGTCCAGTCGCCGTATGTACCGTTATTGGTTTTCCGCTGGGAGCATCATCGTCTCAGGTGAAAGCGTTGGAATCAGAGGTTGCCATTCGTGATGGAGCGACCGAGATTGACATGGTGATTAATGTGGGCATGCTAAAAAGTGGACATCATCAAGCTGTAGAGAATGATATTCGTGCCGTAGTGGACGCTGCAAAAGCAGCTTCTTCCGCCCGGCCGGGACGGACCCGAATTGTAACTAAGGTGATTTTAGAGACGGCGCTGCTAACCAACGAGGAAAAAGTTATCGCATCGGTACTGGCACAGAATGCTGGAGCTGATTTCGTCAAAACATCGACCGGGTTTTCAACGGGTGGAGCCACCGCCGACGATATTTCGTTGATGCGCCGCGCCGTTGGACCTAAAATGGGGATTAAGGCTTCCGGCGGAGTTCGCACAAAAGAGGATGCCGAATTGATGATTTCTCGCGGAGCTACCCGTCTAGGTGCGAGTGCTTCGGTAGCTATTTTAAAGGGAAATGTTGGGGGATCAGGGTACTAAATGACGTTTCGAGTCACACATATCACCGGGATTTTGTTTTGGTTAACCGTTTGGTTGGGTGCTTCAGGCTGCTCCTCGGTGGAACGCGTTGCGGAACAGCCCGAGGTTGACCTTCAAGAAACGGTAGAATCGAAGTGGTCGGATGTGGAAACGGTGGACGTTTCTGCTTATCCGGATGCTCAAAATGCAACGCGTGAGCCCGTTGTACACAGCGCCCCTAAACTATTATTAGATAGTGCCGCCGACGATGGGGTCGTCACAGAAGTGGACGGTTTTCGCATCCACATTTTCGCGTCGGCCGAGCGGAGCGAGGCCGTGCAAGTAGAAGAGGCGTTGCGTAGGTGGTTAGAGTCCCTGTCCGATCAGCGTCGATCTGTGTTGGGAATCAAAGAGGACCCGGAGATTTACAGTTTTTACAAACAACCGTATTATCGCGTCCGTTTGGGAGATTTCACATCGAGAAGAGCCGCAGGACCGCTTCTTTCAGCCCTTAAGCCTTCATTTAATGCCGCTTTGATCGTTCCCGACGTGATACTGGTAGTTCGTTAGCTGCTTTGTCTAACGGTACACGTGGTTGGCTGCCGTGTGGACTTATTTCTTCTGGTTTGCCGCGTAATAAGCCGCTCCAATTATTCCCGCTTCATTTTCCAGACTGGCAAAGGAAAGTTTTGCCTTTGTGGAGAGATGTTTTTCGTATTCAGCCACTTTTGTAGGCCGCGAGATTCCACCGCCAATTATGATGTGGTCGGGCGCAAAAAGGAACTCGATTCGGTCCAAATATTTTTGAAAACGCTTGGCCCATTTTTTCCAAGACAATCCTTGTTGAAGGCGCGTTCGGTCGGATGCATACAGCTCCGCCGCGGCTCCTTTCAACCGTAAATGCCCCAATTCAGTGCCCGGAATAAGGACCTTGTTGTAAAAAATGGCAGATCCAATGCCAGTACCTACCGTCAGGAAAAACACTAAACCGGTCTCTTCTTGACCAGATCCAAACACTACAGAAGCCACGCCGGCCGCGTCGGCATCATTTAATACGTGGACCTCGCACCCCGTTTTTTCAGACAGCAGGGCTTCGACGTGGGTATCAATCCAAAGGGCGTGGATATTTGTGGCCGTCCTTACAATACCATGTTCAACACGAGCGGGTACTGTGCACCCAATCGGACCTTTCCACTTAAAATGATCCGCGATTTGGACCACGACGTCTGCAATGGCTTCGGGGGTTGCATGCTCCGGTGTGGGGATTCTAAATCGCTCGGCGGTTAATTCGCCCGTTTCTGTATTAACCAGCGCACCTTTGATGCCGGTTCCGCCAAAATCAATGCCGAGTACTTCGCTCATAGTTCCTTTTTGATTATGCTCATTAAATTAGGATTTATGAAGGAGTCAGACAACGATTCAAATCGTACATTTTGACCTCCTTCGTCTTAATTAGTAAACCACTTGAGAAATGTCCCATCCGTTGGCCGGCAAACCAGTACCCGCAGAATTGTACATAGATGTCGATCATTTACTGGCTGAGTACTTCGATCGAAAGCCAAATCCTGAAAATGCCGAAGAATTGGTTTCGTTTGGAACGTCTGGACACAGAGGGTCTTCATTGGATGGCAAATTTAATGAGGATCACATTTTAGCGATCACTCAGGCGATTTGTGACTACCGTACGACACAGGGGATCGATGGGCCTTTGTTCGTTGGAATGGACACGCATGCCCTTTCGGCGCCGGCTTCGAACACCACATTGGAAGTACTGGCTGCCAATGGAGTAGAGGGCCGGTTTCAGGAAAATGGCGGATTTACGCCAACACCCGTTATCTCAAACGCCATCTTAATGCACAATAGGCCTTGGGAGGCGATTGCAGGCGTGCCTAAAGGGGGCTGGGCCGACGGAATCGTCATTACGCCAAGTCACAATCCTCCTCGAGATGGTGGTTTTAAATACAACCCTCCGTCGGGGGGACCTGCAGGAAGCGATGCGACAGATTGGATCCAAAAAAGAGCCAATCATTTCCTTTCTGCGAAGCTGGAGGGTGTGAAGCGATTGCCATTAGGGGGTGCTTCACGCGTAGATTCCATTCGATTTATTGATTTTGCGGCTGCGTATATCAATGGGTTGGATGCTGTAATCGATTTTGGCCCCATTCGCGCTTCGGGACTGAAAATTGGAGCTGATCCCTTGGGCGGTGCTGGTACGTTTTATTGGAATCGCATTCGGGAAGCTTTTCAATTGCCTTTAACGGTGTTAAACGAAACCGTTGATCCGACTTTTTCCTTTATGCGTGTGGATGGAGACGGTAAAGTGCGCATGGATTGTTCTTCGCCCTTCGCCATGGCCGGTTTAATTGAATTGAAAGACGAGTTTGACATCGCGTTTGGTAACGATCCTGATTTCGACCGGCATGGTATTGTGACTAAAACAGGGGGGCTCATGAACCCCAATCATTATTTGTCGGCTTCCATTGAATATTTGTTTACACATAGAGCCCAGTGGCCAAGCCGGGCCGCCGTTGGTAAAACATTGGTTTCTTCGGGGATGATTGACCGAGTAGCCGCTTCATTGGGCCGAAACCTATACGAAGTGCCGGTCGGTTTCAAATGGTTTGTAGAAGGGTTGGTGAGCGGCGAGTTGGGGTTCGGTGGGGAGGAAAGTGCCGGGGCATCGTTCTTGACTTT
>JAURGV010000138.1 GCA_030833605.1 Rhodothermales bacterium | reverse complement strand
CTAGGGAAGCCAGGCGATATCCCGGCGTGTACGATGGCCCATTTTCACCTTCTGCGGTTCTTATCGCGTCGAAATACTTCGCGTATTGGTCCGGAGAATCCGGCTTCAACGATTTCCCAGCCGATTCAACTCGTTTTTCTACGTTATCGAGGGCGGCGTCTCGTTTTTTAAGGGGGAAAAACACAAGCAGCACTAGGCACCCAAGCAAAGCTGGCCAACCGAAACGGTGTAAAACTGATTTATTCAGCATAGAGGACGTTATTCGGAAGCGTTGTGATTTTAATTTTGGGGCCCTCTTCCTACATTCAAGGGCTACCTAAGGATTCCTGTTTTAAAATTTACTGATTCCGTATGTCTAATCGCGTCATTTTTCTTCTTTTCAGTTCCTTTTTCCTTGCACTACCTGTATTGGGACAATCGGGGCTTCAGGATCCGAGCGAATTTTTAGGCTTCGAGCTTGGCTCACGGTTTTCAAGGCACTCCGCGGTGGTTGATTATTTCAAGCACGTGGAGTCGAATAGTGACCGCGTGCAACTGGTTTCATACGGTCAAACCAACGAAGGCCGGCCCCTGATGGTCGCTTTTGTGTCTTCATCCAAGAACATGGCGCGACTGGAAGACATCCGGCGCAATAATTTGCGACTCGCTCACCTCGACTCGGGTGCGATTGAAGGCGAAACGCTTCCCATTGTTTGGCTGAGTTACAATGTGCATGGTAACGAGTCGAACAGCACCGAAGCATCCATGGCCACCCTATTTGCTTTGGTCGATCCCAACAACGAATCGTCCCAAAAATGGCTGGAAAACACCGTTGTGGTGATTGACCCCGCCATAAACCCAGATGGTAGAGACCGGTATGCAAACTGGTTCAATATGATGGTTGGCACCTCGTTTAACCTCGATGAATCCGCCGTAGAACGGGATGAACCCTGGCCAGGAGGACGAACCAACCACTATTATTTTGACTTGAACCGCGATTGGTCGTGGCAAAGCCAGGTTGAAACCCAGCAGCGAGTCGCCCTATACCAACAATGGATGCCACAGGTGCATGTGGACTTTCACGAGCAAGGTGTTAATAACCCGTATTACTTCGCCCCAGCGTCGGAGCCGATTCATCAAGAGGTTACCGCTTGGCAACGCGAATTTGAGACCGTTATTGGTCGCAATAACGCCAAATATTTTGATGAAAACGGATGGCTGTATTTCACCAAACAGCAATTTGATATCTATTACCCCGGCTATGGCGACAGCTTCCCCATGTTCAATGGCGCTATTGGGATGACGTATGAGCAAGCGGGCGGTGGAGGAGCTGGACTCGCGGTGTTAACGGTCGAAGGCGACACGCTGACCTTGTTGGATCGGCTCACGCATCATACCACAACCGGCTTATCAACGGTTGAAATGGCGTCGGTTCATCACGACAGGGTGCTGAAGGAATTTGCGACGTACTTCGATAACGCCGTATCCAAACGGTCTGGGGATTATGGGTCGTACGTGGTCCACGCGTCGACTCCCGGCAATCGGGTGGCGGAGCTTCGGGCTCACTTAGACCGGTTGGGCATTCAATACGGAAGAGCAACCACATCGTCAAAGGCCGATGGGTATGATTATCGATCGTCCAAAAACGGCAAATTTAATGTCGAAGCGGGAGATTTGGTTATCCCTGCCCTACAGCCGAGGGCCGTACTAACGCGTGTGTTGTTCAATCCCTGGACCCCCATTTCAGATTCTCTGACCTACGACATCACCGCATGGGCGCTTCCCTATGCCTATGATCTGGACGCGGTCGCCACAAAAACACCGGTTTCCATGGAAGCTTGGGCGGACGTTTCCGTTGAGTCCACCAACTATAGCGAGGCACCGGTCGCATTTGTAGTGCGATGGGACGATGCCGGCGATGTGGCATTCCTCGCCGACCTCCTCAAACAAGAGGTTCGCGTTCGATACGCTACCCGTGCCTTCGAAGTCGACGGCGAGGCGTTTGAGCCAGGAAGTTTGGTGATCACTAAAGCATCAAATGAGCGATTTGGAGCTTCATTTCAGTCGAAAATTGCTGCAATTGCCCATAAACACGTGCAACAGCTGACGGGAATTTCCACGGGATTTGTGGAAAAGGGCCCGGATTTAGGTTCGGGCGATTTCCAATACATTAAAGCTCCCAAGGTGGCCGTAGCGTTTGGCGATGGGACGAGTTCTTCCGGGGTCGGCGAGGTGTGGCATTGGTTCGACCAAGTGATCGACTATCCGCTGACTCGATTTTCAGCGGATAGGTTTTCTTCTCTCGATTTGGATGATTACGACGTGCTTATTCTGCCTTCATCCGTTTCCAGCATGCTCTCGGAGTCCGGTTTAGAAAAAGTATCGTCGTGGGTACGTGCTGGTGGCAGACTGGTGGCAACGGGAAGTGGCGCTTCTGCCTTGGCTGATAAAAAAGGTTTTTCGCTGACATTCAAGCAAGCCGACAAAAAGGCAGATAGCACGGCGACCGCAACCGCTCGTACGAAGCGGTATGAAGACCGTAGCCGAGACCGCGCCCCAGAAAGCAATCCCGGTTCCATTTTTAGGGTTCAAGTAGACAATAGCCACCCATTAGGATTTGGCTTTGGGGACGAATCGTTTGTATTGCGCTCCCGATCCGATCATCCTGCCATCATGAAAGGAGGAAGCGACTGGAATGTGGGCGTGGTCGAAAAGAATGGAAAAGTGAGCGGATATTCAGGCTATTTGGCTGAAAAGAATATCGAAGGCTCGCTCGCTTTTGGCGTCCAAAACATGGGACGGGGCACGGTCACCTACTTGTTGGACAATCCACTGTATCGCGGATTTTGGAATAGCGGCAAGATGCTATTCGGAAACGCGGTATTTTTGGTGGGTCAGTAGGCCACAAGTCGGGGCTCTTCATCTCGAAGGGCCCCAAGGACTTACAGCAAAATCACGGCGCGGCGGCCATTAATAGCACCGATATTTGAAGGGCGATGGTGAACGCCACTAAACAAACCGTTAAGGTAGGCAGAATTTTATTTAAGCGTGCTAGTGGGCAAGATGCATCTTGTGGTCGACCCGGTTTAATAAATGAATCAACGTTTCGTGAGCCAGCTCTTTTTTAGCTTTCTTGAGTGAAAACCACTTAACTGCCGTGATGCGCTCCTTTTTTTGAGGCACAAACGAATCGGTAAAGACCTTCATATGATACCAGTGCGTCGTTTTTACCATATAAGACTTCCGCTCCCGGTAACCGTGCGTGGTCGTGTCTAAAAAGTCTAAAACCTGTACCTGATCAATGCCCAGCTCTTCACGAACCTCTCGTCCGGCACATTCTTTCAACGTTTCGCCTTTATCCAGCTTGCCCTTTGGCAAATCCCAAAGCTTTTTTCGGTAGATCAAGAGTATTTCAAGCCCGTTTTTACCTTCTCGTGTCACGAGGCCCCCACCTGCGGAAACCAACCTGGGTTTTACGTAGGGATTGTTGTTTAAAATGGCTTTGAGGGGGATTTTTTTAACTTGTCCACTGAGTGTCGCGGGTATTTTTGTCCCGTCAACAACGAAGACCATCCCCCTCTTGTCCTTTTTGGCCTGTCTTAGATCGCGATACAGGCGGCTTTCGTCAAAATCGGTGGAGGAAAATCCAAGTGCGGCTTTTTCCTCTGAATCGACGTAAAAATAAATCATACCTTTGAAGCGGGTGTAGAAATGCTTTCGCTAAGATAGCACACAAAACAAACCAGCAACAAACTGCTTACGTTTGATTCATGTCAAAACACGAGAATCCCCCAAGTTCAGGTTTTCAACACCCAAAAAGGGTTTGTGGGCTGATCTTAAAAGGCGGTAAAAGTACGCGCATTGGATTCGACAAGTCGACGGCCCGGCACCAAGGACAATCGTTCCTTGACCACAGCATGGCGCGGCTTGCGCCCCATTGTGACCGCGTGGCCGTTTCTATTGGCAGTACACCCCTTTTGGAAAACATTCCAGCCGCCCTCCAGGTACACGACGCCCCACCGCATGAAGGCCCACTCGCCGGTATTTTGGCGGGCTTTCACGGCCTTGAAACCGATTATTTATTCGTGCTTGCCGTCGACCTTCCTTTGCTAACGGACGCGAGTCTTCGTCGCTTAAAATCCTTGATCGACGTACCCCCAGGTGCTCCGGCTCCGCTTTTGGTGCTTGCCGTAGAAGAAAATGATGGGCGCACGCAGCCGCTCGCTGGATTATGGCACCAATCTTTAGCGGCTCCACTTGCCGACTATTTAAATAAAGGCAAACGGTCGGTAATGGGATTTGTCGACCCATTTCCCGTCACCTATTGCGGTATACCGCCCAACGAGCTAACCAACGTGAATACCAGCGAAGATCTTTCTTTCATTTCGTTATAAAAGCAGTTGCTCTTGTAGTTGGTTAACTTGATATTACAAGTTGGAAGTGATCTAGTCTAGCGATGTTAAATCAGGGCCTAAGGGAATGAATTACGGGTTTGTAATTAATAACGATACCTGCATTGGGTGCCACGCTTGTTCGACCGCTTGCAAAAGCGAGAATGAAGTACCATTGGGCGTTCAGCGCACGTGGGTTAAAAGCGTTGAAACGGGCATTTATCCGAATGTCACTCGAAATTTTCAGGTCACCCGGTGTAATCATTGTTCAAATCCACCTTGTGTGAGAATTTGTCCGGTTACGGCGATGTACCAGCGGGACGACGGCATTGTTGAGTTTGACCCGGATGTGTGTATTGGATGCAAGGCCTGTATGCAAGCCTGTCCATACGACGCAATCTACATTGACCCTGAATCTGGTACGGCGGCAAAATGTCACTACTGCGCCCATAAAGTTGATTTGGGACTCGAACCCGCATGTGTCGTGGTCTGTCCTGAGCACGCCATTATGGCGGGAGATCTCGACGATCCGAACTCTGAAATCGCGAAGGCCGTAGCAAAAAACAAGGTCACCGTTCGAAAACCAGAGCAAGGCACGGCCCCCAAACTGTTTTACATTGGTGGCGACGACGTCGCGATGCATCCTACAGCCACCGACCGCACGCCGGATTCGTTTGCTTGGGCCGATGTGTTGGATCTGCATCACGGTACGCCTTCCGGTGGCGATGGACACTCCGGCGGAGACGGAAGTCATGGTTCGCGAAACGCCCCCGAAATTCCGTATTTGAAAAAGTCGGCTTCTGGAGCCGCATTGCGCCAGCCCCAATCGCAGGGAGAGCCAACACGAGGCCCCATTCAAATTGGCGAAGGACGCATGGCGGAACAGATGACGCAGGTTGTTTGGAACGCGCAGCATAAAGTGCCTTGGCACTGGCCGGTACCTGCGTACCTGGTAACGAAAGGAATTGCAGCAGGGATGTTTTTGATACTGGGTCTAGGGTCGCTATTTGGCCTCATCCCTGTCAATAACCACATCTTTATGGCGTCGTCGTTCACAGCGGTCGTCTTTTTGCTCATCACCACCGGACTATTGGTGTTTGACCTCGAGCGTCCAGAGCGATTCTTGCGCATTTTAACCCGTCCACAGTGGAAAAGCTGGTTGGTTCGTGGAGCGTTTATTTTGATTGGTTTTAGCGGCATAGCGTCGCTTTGGTGGGCCGGTGAATTGGCCATTTGGTTTGGCTGGATTGCCCCCGACCAATTCGTTTTAGGACGTGAAATTGTATTCTGGGTGGGTACACCGCTCGCTGTCGGAACAGCCATTTATACCGCCTTTTTATTTGGTCAAGCAGAAGGTCGCGACTTGTGGCAAAGTCCGTTGCTTCCGATTCACCTTATTGTTCAGGCCTTTATGGCTGGCGGGGCCATGTTACTCATTATTGGTTCGGGACTGAGTTTTGGTGCTGAATCCGCCAAAATGGTCCATACCGTTTTTGTCGCTGCTATCGTAGTGGATTTAATGGTGACGTTGTTGGGCGAGTTCGCGATGCCGCATGCTTCCGATTCTGCCGTAAAAGCCGCCCACATGATTGTAAAAGGGCGATATGCACGGTCATTTTGGTTAGGTAGCATTTTGGTTGGCCATATCGTTCCGCTCGCATTAATGGCTTGGTCCATTCCCACAGCGATACCTGGACTATTGACACTCTTCGGTTTGTATTTGTACGAAAGGGCCTACGTCAGCGCGCCACAAGAAATTCCAAACAGTTAAGGATATGTCATCCAACAAAAATACCAAGTCGGACGCATCGGGCGATGGTGCGGAGTTCGGTCTTCCCATCTATTCAACGCCGGATCGTACGCCTAAAAAGATTGAAATGACTACCGTCCTTCATCCCGATGGACGCATGAGTCAATACCCACCCACCGAAATGTGGGACGATTGGGTCGAATGGGATGGAAAATCGTGGCCTAAGAAGGTTGCGCGGCATTATTCACTGGTACCCACGGTGTGTTTTAACTGTGAAAGCGCTTGTGGATTGCTAGCGTACGTGGATCGAGATACCCTTGAGGTCAAGAAATTTGAAGGCAACCCCAAGCACCCGGGTAGCCGTGGACGCAATTGTGCGAAAG
>JAURGV010000137.1 GCA_030833605.1 Rhodothermales bacterium | reverse complement strand
CTTCTCTTTTTTCAGGTGTATACTCTAGTTCCTACGGCCAAGCAGAGGCATTACAGATAGTGAATTCCCTTTCCGACCTATTTTTAGAAAAAACGGGTAGACGACCTCGTATAATGGTCGCCAAGCTTGGCCAAGACGGCCATGACCGCGGAGCCCGTGTGATTGCGACGGCCTTTGCCGATATGGGATTCGACGTAGATATCGGACCCCTTTTTCAAACACCCGAAGAAGCGGCCATGCAGGCGGTTGAAAATGATGTACATGTGATAGGGGTTTCCTCCTTAGCCGGAGGCCATAAAACGTTGGTCCCCCGTCTTGTACAAGAGATTGCCAAACTGGGTCGATCGGATATGTTGGTGGTCGCAGGCGGTGTGATCCCCGAAAAAGATATCCCCCAACTGGTCGCAGCCGGAGTTTCGGATGTATTTGGTCCAGGAACGGTTATCCCCGAAGCGGCTCAGAACATTTTGAACACGTTGCTTCGTTTAGCCACATCAGCCGAGCATTAACATGGTTGATTTCGTCCCAGACCATCAGATTTCGGCGTTATTTGAGCGGTTGAAATCCGGAGACCGAACCGCATTAGCGAAAGCAATCACGATTGTAGAAAGCACGCATCAAAAGGATGGGTCCTCTCGATTGCAATTGCTTTCCGAGGCGGCTTCCCTCTCCGTCGATTCCGTTCGCTTTGCCATCACGGGGGCTCCAGGTGTTGGTAAAAGCACCTTAGTCGAACAAGTTGGCCTTTCTTTGATCGAAGAGGGCCACAAAGTCGCCGTATTGGCCATTGACCCCACGAGCCAAAAAACAGGCGGGAGCATTCTGGGAGATAAGACAAGAATGCCCAAACTAAGTACGCACCAGGCGGCGTTTGTCCGACCTTCTCCCACATCGGGGGTTTTAGGTGGAATTGGACCTTCAACATCAGAAATCGTTCTCCTCTGCGAAGCAGCTGGTTACGATAGAATTTTGATCGAGACGGTTGGTGTTGGGCAATCTGAATTGGCGGTTTCCAACGTAACCGACTTGGTTTGTTTTGTGACGTTGGCAGGAGGCGGTGATTCTTTACAGGGAATCAAGCGGGGTATCCTAGAGATTGTAGACCTAGTTGCCATAAACAAAGCGGATGGCACCAACATTTCAGCAAGCGAACAGTACGCCGTTCAACTGGAGAGCGCCTTACATTTATTGAATGGCGGGGCCGTTTCCCCAAAAGCCCTTTTAACTTCGGCGTTAGCTGGCACCGGAATTCTTCCCCTGCTCCATGAAATGAATCGTTTGATTTCGGAAAAGAAAAAGGATGGCTCTTTCGAAGATCAACGGCGAAGCCAACACCAGGTGTGGTTTGAAAAAGCTACGCTTCAGGCGTTTCACCAGCATGTTTTAGCGGCTGCTTCATCACAAGAATTGAATGCTAACCTGCTTGAACAGGTTAAAAACAAAGAAGTAGTTCCTCCGGTAGCCGCTCAACGCCTCGTGAAGCATTGGCTAAACAACGCTAGCTAAACTGTATGGATCTCGCCTCTTTGAAGAGCCTATTGGTCCGTTTTTAGCGTTGCTGCAGCGTGGTTTAAGCGAGATAGCACCTCTTCTTTGCCAAGCAATTCCATTAAACGATACAGGTCGGGACCAGATGGCAGTCCGGAAAGAGCCATGCGTAAAGGGAACATCAACGCGCCCATTCCCCACCCTTCTTTTTCCAATTTGGCTTTCAAACTAGCTTCCAAAGACGGGGCCTTCCAATCCGACAACGCGGCTAAATCATTACAAAACGACAGCAAAACAGCTCCCGAATCCGACTTCCATCTTTTGGCTAAGGATGCCTCATCAAATTCAGATGGCGCCGTGAAGAGGTAGGAAAAGTCGATAATATCTTTCGAAAACGACATCCGATCCAGCATAAGCGCGATGCTTTCGGCCAAAAACTCCTGGGTAACAGGACCGAATCGTGAACAAACTGCCTCTAATTCAGCCGATGCGATTTCCAAGGGTGCTTTTGCTCGTAAATAGTGCTCGTTAAACCAAAGCAACTTTTGAAGGTCAAATTGAACGCCCGCACTTCCGACTTTTTCTAGCGCAAAAGCCTCACAGAGTTCGGGAAGCGTCATAATTTCGCGATCATCTCCCGGATTCCATCCCAACAACGCCAGGTAATTGAGCAATGCCTCTGGTTCATAGCCGGCTTCCACGTACTGAGAAACAGAAACTGGAATGCCCAATGTGTCGGCGTTCCTTTTCGAGAGTTTACCACCACTAGGGCTCATTATGAGGGGCAAATGAGCCATTTGCGGTGCTTCCCAACCCATCGCTTTATACAACAAAATGTGCTTTGGGGTGGATGACAACCATTCCTCACCACGGATGACATGGGTGATCTCCATATCGTGATCATCTACGATATTCGCTAAATGATACGTGGGTAAACCATCCGACTTCATAAGAACCTGATCGTCTACAGCGTCGCTTTCAAAAGTGACTCCACCTCGAACGGAGTCGTTAAAAACTACCGACTGCCCCGGCTCCACTTTAAGCCGAATTACGAATTCATCTCCACGCTGAATTCGTTCGCTAACCTCTTGGGCGCCAATGGTTAAGGAGTTGTTCATCTCCAAACGAGTGGAATAGTCATACCTCGGGTTAGGGTTGGTCGGGCTCGTGTGCTTTGCCTTTAAAGCATCAATTTCTTCCGTGGAATCAAAAGCGATGTACGCATTTCCTGATTGCACCAATACATCGGCGATTTCGCGGTATCGATCACTGCGTTCCGATTGTTTATACGGGCCATTAGGACCTCCTTTAACAGGGCCCTCGTCGTACTGCAGGCCTGCCCATGCTAAACTTGCGAGGATATCTGCCTCAGCATCCTCTACAAATCGACTTTGGTCGGTATCCTCAATTCGTAGGATAAACGATCCATTGTGCTTTTTAGCCAAAAGATAGTTGTACAGGGCCGTTCTTAGGCCACCAATGTGAAGGTAGCCGGTCGGACTCGGTGCAAAACGAACGCGCATGGTTTCGGGATTTAATCTGCGATCAACGTGTACAAGATACGCAAACCACGTGCAGCCCTTCGGGTACGATATACCTTCCGTCCGTGCTTTCCGTGTGAAAACAGCTCGCTTTGGCTACTCTGAGGTGGAGGAACCGTCGGTTTGATCGGCTTCAATGGTTAGCCCTGGCTCAAACACATAGATATACGACTGCATAACTTGCGTTTGGGGCGCATCGAACGAAACTTGTTCTTCTTCCTGAGCAATAAATGCTGTATTTCCTGATCGTGAGAGGGGAAGCATTAAGCCAATAAAGAACACCGCAGCGACCGCTGCTAGCGCAGATCCAACAGAAACAGGTCGGGTTGCCCGCCACAGAGGTTGTCGATCCGAGGACCGGTTGTTCTGGTTCAAACTGGTTTTGACTTCAGCCAAACGCTTGAAAAACCGATCGTCAGCAGATGGCGGCAGAGCGATGTTCTCTTGCCGACTCAATCTCCGAAACGTCATAACGGCTTCCAATTGCTTACGCAATGACTCATCCGAAGACAGTTCCCTAAATAATAGGGCCTGCCTTGCGTACGGTAATTCGCCGTCGAGATACAACTGAAGGTCCTGTTCTGCTTCAGATGGACCTTGAGGAGTTCTATTTGTGGGTTTTGTATTCATACCTTTCGGTCTCTTCTCCGAGGTCGGCTTTGAGCACCGACTCCATCATCACTGCAAGTTTTTTTCGAGCCTTAAACAATCTTGATTTCACCGCACTAACGGTGGTTCTAGTAATAGCTGCAATTTCCTCGTAGGTCAGATTTTGATACTCTCTGAGAATGATGACTTCTCGATAATCTGGTTTTAACGATTCCAAAAAAGCCGTTACAATGCGTATCTGCTCCGATTTTTCCATATCCACGATGGGTGTATCGTGAAATGAAAGAATTTCTTGGCCTTCACCCGACAAACTGATGTGTTTGCCGCTTCTCCTGATAGAGTTCAAGCACTGATTCCGGGCTATGGTGAATAGCCAAGATTTAAACGCACTTGTTTTTAGCAACCGATCGCGGTTTTCATAAATCCGTAAAAACGTCTCCTGCATCACGTCCTCGGCCGCATCGGAATCGAGGAGCATTTTGTAGCAAAACGAATAAACAGGCCCCTTAAATCGATTGTATATACCGACAAAGGCGAACTCATCACCTGCCTGAAACGACTCTATTAAGGCGTATTCATTCATTAATGTGTGCTAACCGGTTGCGTCTTTTACGGTTGGAAATCCCGTATTCCAGTAATAAGACCCTTTGGAGCAATCAAAGTTGCTGTTGATTCCGCACTAAATCGGAACCATTGTAGCTTCGTTTGCGTGGATGCGCCATCATTAGAGTTATTCATTTTCGTGTTTCCCATCAAAATGGCCCTTTCAAGATCGCTTTACATCGTAGTAATCATTGCTGCCACTAGCTTAGTCTCATGCTCTAGCATGAAATCAACAGCCGATCACGACGACGCATCGGTCCCCGCTGGCGTCCTGGCTTACGTAAACGGAGTGGCCATTGATCAAGTTGAGTTTGATTATCAATATGACAAGTCAGCTACCGGAATAAATGCTGCTTCTCCTGAAGAAGTCGAAGCAAAAAAAGACTTCCTTTCTCGATACGTCGATTTTAAAGTGAAGGTCTTGGAAGCACGTGAGGCCGGTTACTCCGATAATCCAGAACTACAGGCGGAGATCGAGCAGTATCGGACCCAATTGGCGCGGCCATTCTTAATGGAACGAAATGTTTTCGAGCCTTTGGTCCGGGAAATGTATACCAGACGTGCGGAAGCGGTTGATGCAAGCCACTTGCTTATCACCGTCTCAGCAGATGCTAGTCCTGCCGATACGCTAGCGGCTTTTGCTAGGATCTCAAGTTTACGAGATTCGGTTATGGCAGGTCAGGATTTCGGCGATCTTGCCGCAGCCTACTCTATGGATCCTTCTGCAAAAGGACCGGCAGGCGCTCCTGGGTCACGCGGAAGTCTTGGGTATTTTGGTGGTGGCCGGATGGTGGAATCCTTTGAAAATAAGGCGTTTAACACGCCCGTCGGGAGTGTATCTCCTGTTTTCAGATCCCAATTTGGATACCACATCCTTAAAGTGAACGACCGTATGCCCATGCCAGCTGATCGGTTATTGGCGCATATCATGATTCGTCCCAGAGGACAATCCGCTGCGGATGTCGCAGATGCAGACCAGCGCCTATCTCGTGCTCAAACGCAACTGGCTAATGGTGTTGATTTTGCTGAAGTAGCCAAAGAGTTGTCTGACGACCAACAATCGGCGACAAACGGCGGTCAGCTGGGCATGATGTCCTATGACGCAGGATTGCCATTTTCATTTAGAGATGCAGGATTTGGATTGACCGAAGTCGGAAGCTACGTGGGCCCTGTCCAGACGGCGTTTGGGTACCATTTCATCAAGCTCATCGAGCTGGCCAAGCCACAATCCTACGAAGAACAATATGAGGTTTTGAAGGGCCAGGTAAACCGGCTACCAAGGGCAGCAGCAGCGGAAAAAGCGTTTGCAGCTCAATTGCGTGATTCCATCGGTTTTACCATTGATATGGACCTGATTAAAGACTGGAGCGCTTCGTTTACTGCCGACTCACTGTTTAGGCTATTGTCACAGTCCTCGTATCCGCAGACCGATTCGCTGCATGAAATGATGACATTGGGAAGTCAATCTTTTACGGTATCTGATTATTCCAACTACCTGTCCAGCAACAAGTTACCGGATGTCACATCGCTAGAAAAAAGACTTCTTGCGGTTGCCGAGAATTTCCTAGGCGAGAAAGCCATTTTATATCAGATCGAACAACTTGAAGGGCAGGACAACGAGTTTTCACGGACCATGCGGGACTTCCGTGACGGATTGATTTTGTTCAAGCTTATGGAGGATTCTGTTTGGACAGCAGCATCGATGGATTCCGTTGGCATGAGAGTTTATTTCGACAAAAACAAAGCCCAGTTTACGTATCCTGACCGTGTGAAAGTTATTACCTATTCCGCCGTGTCCGATTCCTTGATAGCCAGTGTTGTGAGCACGTATAGAGACGTTTCTCCGAATGAAGGTCACGCTTGGGCGATTCAAGTTCCAAACAAAGCAATTCGTATTGATACCACGTTTGTGGAAGCTCCATCCGGTTCTATTTACGATCGAGTATTCGAGATGAACATGGGCGATATTTCAGATTCCATCCCGTATAACCGTGGTTTTATCGCTTTAACCCGAGCCGGACTGGATCCGGCTCGTCCGATGGAATTTGCTGAGGCCCGAGCCTCTTTGTTAAGTCAATACCAAACAGAAGTTGAACGACGACTTCTCGAAAGACTTCGCAATAAATACAAAGTGCGCACGTTTCCTAAACAAGTGGGCACCAACAATTAGGTAGCGTGGAGATCGGTGATCTTTAGAAATCAACATATTCTTTCCTTGTGTGCATTGCTTCTGTTTTCGGCATGTGCTTCGAAGGATCATGGCGATTTTGTAGCGCGGG
>JAURGV010000136.1 GCA_030833605.1 Rhodothermales bacterium | reverse complement strand
GCGGCCGGTGCGGTAATGGCCGGTGTAAATACCGTCCAGGCCGCTTCTAAACCGATCACTCGCCTAGCAAAAGGCAGTGTTCTAGGCGCAAACGATCGGCTTAACGTAGGCTTTGTAGGCGTTGGTGGACAAGGATATACCCATGTTCGATACGTTACGAATACCGATAAAGACCTCAATCCATTTCATAATTACGAATACAATGCGGTCGGAATGGCGGGCTGCGATTTATACGCTGGACGTCGCGATCGGGTAAAAGCTACACTGGATGGCGTACGCCAGAAAAGAAACCTAGGTGACTACCAAATTCAGGTTGAGGAAGATCACCGTAAGCTGATTGATAACAAGGACATAGACGTTATTTTTATCGGCGCGGTCGATCACTGGCATTCAGCCATTGCCATCGATGCCATGAATGCCGGCAAACACGTGTATTGCGAAAAGCCGATGACCCGGTATTTGGGAGAAGCTTTCGATGTGTACGACACCGTTAAAAAAACGGGAATGAAATTCCAGATTGGCTCTCAGTACACCACCGAGGCCAAGTGGCATAAAGCCGCTGAATTGGTTCGCGCTGGGAAAATTGGATATCCAACTTTCGCCCAAAACTCCTACATGCGAAATACGCCGGATGGCGAATGGAATTATTATGGTCTCGAAGAGGGCGTGACACCCCAATCATTGAATTGGGATCATTGGCTCGGAAAGGTTCACAACAAAATTGCCTTTAACAAAGAGCACTACCACCGCTGGAGAAAATACTATCCATATTGCGCGGGAATCTTGGGCGACCTATTAGCTCACATGATTCATCCCCTCATTATTGCTGCCGATGTCAAGGAATTGCCGAAACGGGTAGTTTGTATCGGAAACAAGGTGGTTACCGACAATACAGTCGGTCCAGATGACCGTTCGGTGAATGACAACACTCAATTGTTGGTCGAATTCCCATCCGGTCTCTGCATGATGATCGCTGGATCTACCGTAAATGAGCAAGGCATTGGCCAGGTCATTCGCGGTTCGGAAGCAACTTTATATTTCGGGGGTAACTCGGTAGAATTACGTCCCGAAAGACCATTTGCAGATTTAGTGGATCAGGAAAACTATGAGAACCTAGAGCCAGGTGTGGACATTGCGCCACACGCTGGTAATTTGTTCGATTGTATCCGAAATGGCAACGATACCAATGGCAATATTGATGTTGCAATCGTTGCTCAAGCCATCATTTCCATGGCTGAGGCGTCCGACCGATTTGGCGAAGCTATTTTCTTGAACACAAAGGATCGCTCCTTCCACACCGGCGGAGGTACCATTATTCCTGTACCTACTTACGGCACTTTTGAGCAATCCTAACACGCACACCATTCGGCTGGCAACCCTTAGCATGGCGACTCGATTCGAATTGGTCCTTTGGGGCCCGGATCGAGTCGCCATGCAGTCTGCCGGCGAAATGGCCTTGCGTGAAGTAGATCGAATTGGGAAACGCTTTTCCTTTTATGATCCAGCCAGTGAGTTGTCGCGTTTAAATCGTCAGGCTGCTAAGCGGGACATGGTCGTGGCCGGGGATTTTTTCGAGCTGTTATTGGCCTGTGACGATCTGCACAGCTCGACAGATGGCTTTTTTGACCCAACCATCGGTCCTCTCATGAAATTGTGGCATACGAGCGCTGAACGTAAAAAGCAGCCCACGTCGTCGGCCATTCAAAAAGCCTTAAACGTTACCGGATGGAAGCACGTTATGCTCGATAAGCGAAATTACTCCGTGCGGTTCGATAAAGAGGGGCTCCAGATTGACCTAGGCGGTATTGCCAAGGGATGGGCTATTGACGAGGCGATCAACATCCTATTAGAGGCTGGTGTATCCCATGCCTTACTGCATGGCGGAACCAGCAGTGTGCGTTCTATTGGCGTGCAAGAAGACCAGAAAAGTTGGATTGTTGGCATCCAAGACCCATACGTTCCTCCAGATGCGGCTCAGTGGTTTTCGACCGTTTCGTTACGGGATTCGGCGCTCTCCGTGTCGGCCGTGCACGGCAAGTCGTTTTTACAAAACGATATTGAATTTGGGCACGTCTTGAATCCAAAGTCGGGAATGGCCAGAACTGGACCGCATGTTTCTTGGGTCACAGGATCCTCCGCGGTAGTGTGTGATGCTTGGTCCACTGCCCTATTGGCGGGACATGGGGTATGTTCAGAGCCTCGTTTGGAAATAGCTTGTTTGGCACAGAAAAACGGTACCCAATGGGATATCGAATCTTTCAAACCAAATCCATCCCTATTATCTTCTTAAAATCAACCATTTAATTTTATTTCATCGTGTTTAGAAATAGACTTTCACGTCGCAATTTCCTCAAAAAGAGTTCATTTGGCACCTTATCTGGTGTTTTAGCCGCGGGTGAACGGATTCCGCTTGATCAACCGTTTTCCTCATCTTCGTCAAAAGCCGACGACGTTATTAAATGCGGACTTATTGGTTTTGGCGAATGGGGACGAGAAATCGCTAAAACGATTCATGAATTAGAGGATACCGAGCTAACCGTTATTTGTGACCATTTTCCGCTCATGCTTAGGCGTGCACAACGCGAATTCCCCCAAGCAGCGCGGGAACTCGAATACCAAAAAGTGCTCGATAATCCGGAAATACGAGCGATTTTTATCGCCACACCCACCCACATGCACCGCGAATTAGTGGTTGCTGCTTTAGAAGCCGGTAAACACGTCTATTGCGAGGCGCCGCTCGCCCACACCATTGAAGATGCCCGCGCGATCGCTCAAGCTGCCAAGAAAGCACAGGGGCAAATATTTCAAACAGGACTTTTGTACCGAACAGAGCCCCAATATCGATCGGTTTACGGCTTTATTCGAAGTGGAGCGCTTGGCAAAGCCTCTATGAGTCGATCTCAATGGCATTACAAAGATTCTTGGAGACGAGCTTCTTCCAGTGGCGAACGTGAGCGGGCGCTAAACTGGCGCCTAGACGATTCTATTTCTCTTGGATTGATTGGCGAAGTGGGCATTCAGCAAATTGACACCAACATGTGGATGAACGGCACGCGTCCCGTCTCGGTGACCGGGTTCGGAAACGTGATGTTTTGGAATGATGGCCGCAATGTAGCCGACACAGTACAGGCGCTGATTCAGTTTCCAGGCGGCGAAAACATGATGTTTGACGCATCCTTGGTTTCCGGTTTTGATGCTAAATACGATTTGTACTTCGGTAGCGACTCCACCATTATTCTGCGAGATAACAAAGCTTGGATGTTCAAAGAAGTAGATGCTCCCCTGTTAGGTTGGGAAGTGTACGCCAGGAAGGACAAGTTTTATAAGGAAACGGGAATCGCTCTTCTAGCCAACGCGACGAAGCTCGAGTCGTTAGGCCAGGACCCAACGGCCGACGATCCAAATGCGAAAGCGCCTATTTACCACGCGATTCAAGCTTTTGCGGACAATTTCAATTATGGCCCTTTTGAGCCGGTTGTGAACTATCAGGTAGCCTTCGATGCGACGGTTGTTGCCATCAAAGCCAACGAGGCCATTCGGACCGGCACAAAAATTGAGTTTAAACCGGAATGGTTTGAGATCTAGTTGCCCAAATGCGGAGGATCTGTCTAGGAACGGTTACCGTAGTTGCAAATCGCTCAATCCAAACACACGCGCTGCATTTTCGGATGTAACGCGGGCCACTTCGTCCACAGATAGGCCCCGTATTTCCGCTATTTTTTGAGCTACCAACTCAACAAATGCCGGTTCATTCCGTTTTCCTCGGAATGGAGCCGGAGCCAAATAAGGTGCGTCGGTTTCCAAAAGGATGCGGTCCAGGGGAATGGAAGAAACAGCTTGTGGGACGCCTCCATTTTTAAACGTGTAGGTCCCTCCTAGCCCAACGTGGAATCCCAGGTCTAATACCTGAGCGCAGATGTGTTCTGGTCCACCAAAACAATGAAAAACACCCCTAATCCGCTCCGGATAAGGTGAAAATGCTTTTTCTTCAGCAACGATTCTCACCAGATCGTCAGAGGCACCTCGATCGTGAAAAACGATCGGTTTATCTACTTTTGCCGCCAGTTGAATGTGTCGCCTAACAAACTCCTGCTGTTTCTCGTTATACGAGGTGTCCCAGTAATAGTCCAAACCGGTTTCACCAATGGCAATTATCTCATCGCGCGCGGCCCAAGCTTCTATTTTCCGAAAGTCGTCTTCTGTTGCCGAATTGACCTCACAAGGATGAATAGCGGCCATAACGTGAATAAAGTCCCACCTATCTTTTAGCACCATGGCCCGTTCAATGGACGGCAAATCTATGGCGGGCAAGAGAATAGCCTTGATTCCCACCGACTTGGCGCGTTTTATTACCTCATCAATATCTTCTGAAAACTGATCGAGATAAATATGGGCGTGCGTATCAATTAACATGAATCAAGTGGAATGTGTAACCGCGTTTGGATGCGTGTAATCTAAGCAGCGAGACACTGAATTTGATGGTTTATTATCCTCGCTAATCTCGATTAATTTAGGCAACTTCAGAAAAACGATTTTCAACTTTCATCAATTTGTCCAAAGCTTGAAACAGCCCCGACGCATATCGCAGATTGCCCTTCTTCTCGCAGCATTGCTTTCCCTTTGGCCTGTGATTCAGTCGGTGCGTACGTGGCAAGAAATAGCTAAATATCAGCAGGACGATGGTTTCGCCATTAAACCTACGGCAAAAGGCTCAGACTGGGTGGTTTGGGAGGACTTTGAAGGAAGCATAACCGCGAGCTATGTTTTCCCTAACGGCCCCGGCGACAAAGGGGGTATAAAAAATGGAGACACCTTTTATCTGTTAGAATACCAACAGTTTTTTGATGCTGAAGACCTGAAAAACGCCATCGCTGGCATTGAACCGGGTTCAACGCGGTCGTTTGCGGTGGTGCGAAATGGGGCCCTTTTAACGGTAAATGTCACGTTTGAAAGGCATCCGACCTTCCTCTATCCCCGGTCGCCCGGTGTGTGGCAGTTTGCCATTTGGGGGTTTACCATCGGTGCATTTTTCCACCTTTTAGGCCTGTTCATTGCGGCTCCTTTGGCCGTCCGATCGGCGAGAGCTCGGCTTGAAGTATTGGTAATTGCGGTATCCGCATTATGGATATTCGGGAATATGATTCGGCTGTTGAGTGTTGAATTGCTAGGCCCAGCCACCTATAAAACGACGTATGACGTTGTCTTCCAATGGTTTACCCTAATTGGCCTAATCGGATGGATTGGTTTCCCTGTGTTGCTAGCACGAAAATTGTCTAAAGATGCCGGCTTGTTGCAGGGCGCGGGAAAGATTTTGCTCTGGTTTACCTTCGTGCCCCCCATCGTGTTGTTAGCGGCCGTTGGGCTTACCTCGCTGAAGGGACATGTAGGACCTTTCACCATGGAAGAATTATTGGTCCCGATTTTATTTTATGCTTCCGTCTATATCGGCGTGGCGGCGCTGCTTTCGTTTGGTTTGAGTTTTATCGACGAATCCAAAAGCGGTAGAAGCACCATCCAATGGGGGCGTACGGAGAGCACGATCATTTTCATCTGTTCTCTGGTTGCGGGATTGACGGTATTGGGAGTGATCCCTGTTCTATCGGAAATTTCTGATCAAACGGCTGCTTGGATTATTGTCTCAGCCCAATTACTGGCCGTAATACCCGTAACCCTGTACAGTGTGGGTACGCTTAGATATGGCAAAGTGGATGAGGTTCTGAGCGGTGCATTCGTTTATTTACTTGTAATTGGGCTCATATTCTTCTCTTTTGTCGGTGGCGTTACCCTACTGGACAAGCTGTTCTCGGCCACAGGAAGCACTCGCATTGTTCTGGAAGGGCTTTTTGTGGTCTTTCTCCTCGTCGTGTTTGAAAGGGCCGCTCGCAAGCTGCGTTTATTTGCGTCCGCATTTTTTGCTAACGAACGGTTCCGTGGTCGCCAATTGATAAGTGTTTTTCAGGAAGCGTTACCTGAAATACTGGATGAATCCGAACTCGCGCAACGAGCGATTGACGTCGCTGGGAATGTGTTTGGGGCGCGAAGCGCCATCATTTTCGTCAAAAGTCCGGCCGACCAATCGTGGATTGTAAAACGATTCAACCCCGAACCTCCCTACTTTACCGAACAAGTATTTGAACGTATTTGGGGTGATTTTGAGTTTACGTCCACCATATGGGCTAAAAATACCGAATTAAACCAGCATCCTTTATCCGCTATGGGAAAAGAGCTCATGGTGGAGCATCGGGCTGCGGTTGCCGTCCCTATCAAAGGCGAATCGGCCTCAGTAGGACTGTTAATTCTTGGTTTTAAAGCGCGGCGTGGATCCGTATACAACCTCGAAGATCTGGATCAGCTTCGCTCTCTTTCTGGCAACCTTGCGCTCGCAATCGACCGATTGGCGCTGGTGGAACGGGAGAAAAAACTAGCTTCGGAAAGCACTCAAGCTCACCTGGTCGCTTTGCGAGCGCAAATAAACCCTCATTTTCTTTTTAACGCCTTAAATACACTGATCTCACTGATTGAGGAGCGTCCGGGAGAA
>JAURGV010000135.1 GCA_030833605.1 Rhodothermales bacterium | reverse complement strand
CCTGTGTTTGTAACCTTTCCCGGCCCCTATCCGTCTTGATATCGAATTCAACCGCTAGACCGACCTAATTGGTGAACGTAGTCGTCTTTAATAATTGTATAAAACACCACCAGGACCGGGTGTTCAGTTTTTGTGCCCACATGTTGGGGGACAGAGACTTGGCAGCCGATGTCACGCAGGATGTGTTTATCAAATTATGGGAGAATGATGCAAAAATGGACGCTTCTCGGGTTTTGGGGTGGTTGTTGAAGGTTGCCAGAAATGCTTGTATTGATCAGATCAGAAAACGGAAGGTGCGTTTTGCTGTCACCGAATCGTCGGATTTTAGCCTGGATTCAATGTCTTCCGACACCAGCTTACCGGACGAGATTGCCAGTAACGCCCTATTTGATGTTCGACTTAAAGCGGCCCTTCAATCCATTGGAGAGCCCTTTCAATCCATCATCATTCTGAGAGAAATGCAGGATTATAAATATGAAGAGATAAGTGAAATGTTGGATATGCCTTTAAATACAGTAAAGGTATATCTGCATCGAGCCAGAAAGGCACTGCGCGTAAAACTAAAAATGGTGATGGAAACCGACAGCTTCGAACACAACGTAAACGAGGAGTCTCGACATGACTTTTCTTAGTGCAACATCCCGAAAGTGGTTTGAGGAGCGCATTGAAGCGTTTCTAGACGGGACTTTACCGGCTGAAGAGGCGGAGCGCTTTCGTGACGAAGGCTTACTCGACGAAGAATTATCCGCCGAAGTAAACCTCTCCAAACAGATTCAGAGGTCACTTCGTGCTACGGTAATTGAGCCATGCCCACCCCACGTAGCCAGAAACATCATGGCGCATGTGCGTCAAGACATTCGATCGTCATGGTGGAGTCGGATTCAGGCCTTTTTACTAGGGCTAAGTCCTTCCCAGTTGCGACCCGTTATGGCCTTGGCCCTGCTATTGGTTATCGCGATCTCGACTTTACAACTTGTAAAGGTAGATCCTGCGCCTCAGGCCGAGGTGCACCAGGCTTTGGATGAGGTCAAGTGGACGCTAGCTTATCTCTCTGATGTAGGAAAGTCTACCGGTTCTACGGTAAAAACCAGCGTGATTGAAAATCAAATTGTAAACCCGATGAGTCGCAGCTTTTCGACCATTTTAGAGAATTGAAAATTTTTACCCATGACATCCATGTTTAACTCGATTATAAAAGCCCCAATATGGCTGATTGCTTTCGTTGTAGTCGGCTTGGTTACGCCCCAATTCAGTGCAGGTCAGGCGACTCGAAACGACCTTGGGTACATAAATCTTGATACCTTTGGCGGTTGGAGCGATGTCTTGGGAATGGAGCCCAAAATCGATGTCAGTGTCGAAGGAGCCCTCATGAAATTGGTGGCCGAAGCGTCACGCCTGGAAGATCCGGAATTGGCGGAATTGTTGTTGGGCCTGAAAGGGGTTTATGTGCGCGGTTACGAAACCTCCAAACAACAAATGGGACGTGCACGAACACACGCTAATCAGTTGGGCAGCAAGCTCATAGACGCAGGCTGGAGCAGCGTGATCCGGGTTAGAAATGAAACGGAACACGTTCAGATGTTCACTCGATTAAAAGGGGATTTGGTAACCGGAATGGTTGTTTTGTCCATCGACCAATCGGCCGGGGAAACGATGTTTGTGAACATTGTAGGCCAAATTGATCCGGCACAAATTGGAAGGATTGGACAAAAATTTAATATTGGCAACGTCCCCAAATTCAACTAAGAAACTCGGGGCACTATCCCTCCGTATGCAACCTGAGGACTCTCTGATGGAGTCCAATCACTAATACCACATCATGTGGGTGGAATACGCATACCATGAGACCAGTTGCTCTCTTACTTGTTGGAATCGCTCTTTTTGTCGGCGTTGCCTTAATGTTTGGGTTTAAAACCTATAACAATCTGGTTGACACGGATGAATCTGTTGTTCAAGCTTGGGCTGACGTCGAGTCTCAGTACCAGCGTCGATCGGACTTGATACCAAATCTGGTAAATACCGTCCGCGGAGCTGCTAATTTTGAGCAGGAAACGTTGGAAGCCGTTGTTTCGGCACGCGCTAAAGCGACTTCCGTTACCCTTTCAGCCGATGATCTCACCGATCCAGGCAAAATGGAATCGTTTATGGCCGCTCAGGAAGGACTTTCTGGCGCTCTTGGACGATTGATGATGATCACCGAGAACTACCCGGAATTGCGTGCGACAGATAGCTTTAGAGATTTGCAGGCCCAATTAGAGGGCACAGAAAATCGTATCGCTACCTCGCGCAGAGACTACAACGATTCTGTAGCCGGTTATAATCGTTCTGTCCGGAAATTCCCAGCTTCTATTGTGGCTGGTTTCACTGGATTTGAGCGGAAAACACCTTTTGAAGCACAACCAGGCGCCGAAAACGCACCGGAAGTAAGCTTTGAATAAAAGGAGTTTGACACGATCTATTTATGTGCTCATCATGCTGATCTGGATGGCTTCCGGATCAGCATTGATGGCGCAGTCTGCTAAAACAATCCCTCCGAGTGGTCGCTGGGTGACCGATGCCGGTGATTTTCTAGATCCCGGTGAGGAAAGTCTGCTCGAACGCAAACTTTCTGGTTACGCCGATACTACGTCCACCCAAATCATTTTGGTGACCGTTAACAATCTGGGCGGTTATTCCGACTATGACTACGCGTTGACCATCGGCCGTGATTGGAAAGTGGGGCAGGCGGGCAAGGATAACGGCGTCGTGATTCTCATTTCTCGAGAAGAGAGGGCCATTCGTATTGTCACGGGGTACGGAATGGAGGGATCCATTCCCGATGTATTTGCGAGCCGAATAATCCGAGAGGTAATTACGCCTGCTTTTCGTTCAGGCGCTTTTTACCAAGGCATTAACGGCGCGATCGACTTGTTAATTGCCGCAGCATCAGGAGAGTTTAGCGCGGAAGAATTGTCTCAGAAGAAGGACTTCCAGCTAAATCCAGCGGTGATTTATGTCATTTTCATCCTGATTTATTTCTTAGTGACAGCCATTCGAAACAAAGGCGGTGGCAATAGCGGGAACAGACACGTCCACAATAATATTCCCATGATTCTTTGGGGAAGCGGCTTAGGACGACATAGTGGCGGCGGCTTCGGCGGTGGCGGCTTTGGCGGCGGCGGTTTCGGCGGAGGGGGCTTCGGCGGCGGTGGCGGCGGTTTCGGTGGCGGTGGAGCAGGAGGGAGTTGGTAATGTCCAGGCTCCAAAGCTTGCTAGATTTCCACGAAGAGGATCCGAAGGACTCATTCGTTTTATTTGCTCTTGCTTCAGAATACCGAAAGCTTGGCGAGTTGGAGCAGGCCCTGACGTTCTTCCGGAGATTGGAAGAATCCGACCCCATTTATGTAGGGTTGTACTACCATCTTGGAAAACTTCTTGAGCAATTGAATCGTAAACAGGATGCTATGGGCGTCTATAAAAAGGGGATCGAAATCGCGCAACGCGTTCAAGACTTCCATGCCCGATCTGAACTCCAGTCTGCACTTATTGAAGTTGAATTACCAGATTGATATGACCTACAAAAACGTGCTTTTGAGCGTTCTAATGGTGCTTTTGAGTACAAGTCTTTCATGGGCACAATCGGACATACGGTACACGGTTAAGCCAGGGGACACGTTATACAGTATCTCAAGGCAGTTTGATATTGGGGTTGACGATCTTCGCAAATTGAATAACCTCGAATCGGGGAATATTCGAGCAGGGATGATTATTGTCGTCGGGAAAGCAGCCATTGAACCCACAGCCTCGGAGGTAATAGCACCTGCTAGGGCGGATGCCGATCTTCCCGGTAAAGCAGATGTAGATCTTCCTGTTAACAGCGGACTGCTAGAAGGGGAAGACGGCGAGACCGTTGAATCGGTGGCTCTACAGCTGGGTTTAACCCAAGAAGAATTACGCTTCCTTAATCCAGACATCGATTCAGCGATTAAACGGCTGAATGCCGCAGACTTTTCAACCGAAAAAGTAACCAAGACCTACGTAGTTAAGGTTGGCGACACCCTTTTTGGTATCGCGAGAGCCCATGGACTCTCCGCAAAAGAACTAACAGAGCTCAATAAGTTGAAGGATACGGGCGTCAAGATTGGTCAAAAGCTTCAAATTCCGGGCGAGCAACCAGCCGGATTAAATAGCTGGAAGTCCAACGGTATATCGGATGCGATGATGTATCCCTCAACGCTTACTGGACGGACGTTAGGCGGCGGTTTGCCTTATAATTCGTCCACGTTTGTGATCGGTCACCACAATCTTCCGGTGGGTTCACTCGTTATGTTAGGGAGGGCACAAGAAGGCCCGTCTATCTTGTGTATAGTGGCTGATCAAAGCCTTTCACTTTCCAATGATTTATTGGATGTTTCTGCCGCGATTGCGGAGTCATTGGGCGTGCTCGAGAACGAAAAAATTGAAGTTTTTACTTTAAAGTAAACGAATAAGCAGAGATGGAAGTGAGTGTAGAAGGGAGACCGAGCGTGTCGTATTGGGGAGCTACCAAAAGCGCAACCTATGGTTTTATCGCGGCCCTTCCTCTTTTTTTGCTTTATGAAGTGCTCATTTTACTCGTAAATGGGGGGCGTGCTAACCAAATTCGAGTGGGAGCAGATGTTTGGATTAAGCAGCTACTTTCGGTTTTTGGTACCTATGCCATGACGGCTTTGGCCATCCTGGTTTTGATGATTGGGGTGACGGTGTTTGTTCACGAAAGGAAGAAGAAGATTCCTATTCGCTTCAATTTTTTAGGATGGTTGATCGGTGAAAGTGCCGTTTACGCAATAATTGTTGCCTTTTTAGTTTCCGCCGTAGTTGGATTGATATTTTCGATGGACCTCGGCAGTTTGCATGTAGGGATGGTCCAAGGCCAGGAGGCAGAAGCCCCTGGTATGTTTATGATGGTGGTCCTCTCTATTGGAGCGGGACTGTATGAGGAGTTGATATTTAGAGTGGTTTTGGTGGGCAGTTTGTCTTGGGTGCTCTACCATTGGATGGGGAATAAAACAGCTGCATATGTCGTTTCCGCTCTTGTTGGGGCACTCATTTTTAGCGCAGTCCATTATGTAGGTGCGTTGGGCGACGCGTTTACCCTGTCGTCCTTCACGTTTCGGTTCCTATTTGGGCTAGCGCTAAACGGCATATTTTTAATTCGAGGATTTGGTGTTGCGGCGTGGACGCACGCCCTGTACGACGTATTGGTTGTGACTCATTTACTAGGTTGACATGCGTCAACAATTTCAATAAAAAGAACATGAATGGAATGAAAACCGCTGCCTTGATGGCGGCTTTGATGGTCTTATTCGCCCTACTAGGTGGCGCTATAGGTGGAAATTCAGGAATGGTAATAGCCTTTCTATTTGCCATAGCCCTCAACTTTGGGTCGTATTGGTTCAGCGCTTCTATCGTTCTTAAAATGTATCGGGCCGAGGAGGTGACGGAGCGAGAAGCACCGGAATTGGTACGTATTGTAGATGACCTGCGGCAAAAGGCGAATTTGCCCATGCCCCGTGTTTACGTTATCGCATCCGATCAGGCCAATGCGTTTGCGACAGGCAGAAATCCCGAGAATGCGGCCGTAGCCGTTACAAACGGAATTGTTCGGATGTTATCGAAGGATGAGTTGAAAGGCGTGATAGCCCACGAACTAGCTCATATTAAAAACAGAGACATTCTAACCAGCTCGATTGCTGCAACGGTGGCTGCCGCGATCACGGTGTTGGCTCGATTCGGTGGGTTTTTTGGCGGCGATCGTGATCGCGGCAGCCTGATCAACTCCTTACTGATGATGATTTTAGCCCCATTGGCAGCCATGCTGATCCAGATGGCGATTTCTCGTTCTCGCGAATTCGCTGCCGATCACGAAGGGGCTTTGATATGCGGCAAACCCGAAGCATTGGCTTCTGCGCTAAAACGTCTTCAATCCGGTGCAGAGCGGATCCCGATGGACGCCAATCCTTCAACGGCTCACATGTTTATAATTAACCCCTTTGCGGGCGCCATGTCTGGAATGCGCAACCTGTTTTCCACCCACCCGTCTACGGAAAAACGCGTCGAGCGATTGATGCAAATGCGATAGCGATTTCTAATGCGAGGTGCAGTGTGAAAGCGAATGTAAAATTTGGTTCAGTAAGTGGCATTGACATGTTCGTCCACTGGACGTTTCAGGTCATGCTGGTCGGCATATTTGGCTTTTATGTTGCTCAAGGTTGGACGGTGGTCGCCGCTTTAGGTGGTGTTGGACTGATCCTATCGGTTTTTACGTGTGTTGTGTTGCATGAATTGGGCCACGCATTTATGGCACGTCGATTCGGCATTCCAACGATAGACATTGTCATGTATCCCATCGGCGGTGTCGCCCGTTTGGCCCGAATGCCTCGAGAACCCAAACAGGAGCTTCTAATAGCGCTGGCAGGACCAGCGGTGAACGTCGTTATTGCCGCTGTGCTTTACGGATTAGCCACGCTGCTGAACGCACCGGTGTCGGCCAAATCCATTTTCCAGCCCCAGGCGAACATTATTTCC
>JAURGV010000134.1 GCA_030833605.1 Rhodothermales bacterium | reverse complement strand
CGAGATTTCTCCTGACCAATCCGAACGGTGGGGCTGGCAGCCGATTCCCTGCGCAGAACCTGTTGGTGGTTTTGAGGGCATTGAAGTGGTTAGCCGCGATTCCGATTTAATTCCGACGTCGGATTCGCAGGATAAAGACTTGGATGGTCGTCCGGATTCATGGCCGGCCTCTTGGTACAACGACAATTTAAAAGAGTATGTGTGGCCGGGAGCGCTTCAGCAAGGTTCATCCAATGCAGACAAAGAAGCGCTGTATTTCATGAATGACTACTCCAATAAGGAGTTTGCCTACTTCCCTTTCAAAAATAGCGTAACCAAAAAGGGACTGGGTCTTGAAGTAGAAGTCCGATTGTATCAATGGGCCAACCCGCTCGCAGAAGATGCGATCTTTTTGGTGTACAAAATCTCCAACAAGAGTGACACCGACCTCGATAAAGTGACGTTTGGCATGTGGGGAGATCCGCACGTTGGTGGACCTGGTGACTGGCAGGACGATTTGGCTTTTTTTGATCAGCCCCGCAACATGGTCTTTGCGTGGGACAATAACCAAATTGGTGACGTTCCGGGTCGGGTACCAGGATACTTTGGCTACAAGTTTTTAGAAAGTCCAGGCGTTGGAAATGAAATAATCAACGGCGTTTTTTACCCCGGAGATGGCATTGATAACGACGACGACGGTATGATCGACGAATCGTGGACCGACGGAATTGACAACGATAACGATTGGGACCCTGAAACGGACGACGTCGGACAAGATGGCATACCTGGGACAGGCGACAAAGGTGAAAACGACGGAAAACCAACCGCTGGCGATCAATTTGATATCACCAAGCCGGGCGAACCCAATTTCGAATTCACGGACATCGATGAATCGGACATGATTGGGCTGACCTCGTTTGCTTCACCCCGATTCTCCGGTTCAAATATCCGCGAAGACGAACAGGTTTGGGGCTGGGTTAAGCCGGGCCGATTTGATTCGGTCCCTTCCGAGCCGGGCGACTATGTATTCCTGTACGGATCGGGCAGTTTCCCCCTTCGTGCAGGCGAAACCAAACGGTTTTCTATCGCTCTTTTGGTTGGAGAGAACCTCTCAGACCTTCGGTTGAATGCCGAGACGGTTCAACAAATATTTAACGTAGGTTACCGCTTTGCTCGCCCCCCCGACAAACCGAAAATTCGCGCGGTTCCTGGCGACAAAAAAGTAACGTTGTACTGGGATAGCAGAGCAGAAGACTCCCTGGACCCACTATCTCGTTCCAAGGATTTTGAAGGATATGCCGTTTACCGGTCTACGGATCACGAATTCAGCGATCGACAGCTTATTACGGACATTAACGGATCAAAATTCCTATTCCAGCCGCTAACCAATAAACTGGGTGTTGAAGCCAAATTCGACCTCAATAACGGTTTGAGAGGCCCAAGCCCGATTGTATTCCCGCAAAGGGGTGTTTCCTTTGACCTGGGTGACGACACCGGTTTATTCCACACCTATGAGGATACGGACGTTAAAAACGGTCAGACGTATTATTACTCCGTCACCGCATATGATCGTGGCTATGCACCTGGGCAAACCGGATCCTTTATTTCAGGTATTCCGCCTAGTGAAACGTCAAAAACCATCACCTATAACCCAGTAGATGACAGTTATATCTTTGATACCAACACGATTGCGGTTATTCCAAAACCCAGAACAGCGGGTTACGTCCCCTCTGCCATTGCAGACGCTGGCGGTGTTAGTCACCTAACAGGTCATGCCACAGGAGACATTGAAATCAGGATATTGGATGAGCTGCGGGTAAAAGACGGCGGTAGCTACAAATTGACGTTCAAGTCGTCACCGACCAGGTACTCCATTGAAGACAATTTGACGATTACGAAGTCGATTCGGGCTGTAGTTGGGAAAACTGCGAGTCTTGGATACCAAAATGTGAAAGATGGGACCCTCATTTTAAAAACGGCGAGTGGTGCCGTACTAACCTCACCGGGTGATTATGTACTCAACGCTACGCTTGGAAACGTTCAGGTAACGAGTCCTAACGTGCAAGACGGAGACATCTTGACCGCTACGTTCACTTATTTTCCTGTATACGATAGCCGATTGCTTTCGGGCCAAGAAGCCAATCCTGTATTTGATGGGATGCATTTGTTCGTAAATGACAATGTTCTGGCCATCGACCCAGAGGAAACGGGATGGTCGTCGGGCGGCAAAGGCGTAGAATTCGAAGTAGTTACGGCAAAAGCTGGGCCTGGCAGAATTCCACAGCCAAACGACTATGAAATCGTTTTTGATAACGCAAACGTTTCGACGGGCTTTTCAAACAACCTTCCCTTGCCGTTTAAGGTTACCAACCTGACCCAAGCCAATACCGAGATACGTGTTTTCGTAACCGATCTTAACAGAAACGGTGCTTGGGACGTCAATGAAGCCATTATTTTCCTGGACACCGTAAATGGTGCAACGGTTGCCAGTTGGCAGGTTACCTTCACCGATATCGGTGAAAAACCCGGCACTGGAGACGTTTTCTTCATTAAAACAACCAAGCCGTTCTCCGTAAACGATTCCTACAGCTTCAGCACGGTAGCGGCGTCTACTGACAGTGAGTTAGCGAAGAAGGAATTGCGAGACATTTATGTCGTTCCGAACCCGTATGTGGGGACGAACGAATTAGAGCCTCGTAATCCGGTATCAAGAGCCGAACGCGGGGATCGAAGATTATACTTTGCGAACGTTCCGGCCAAGTGTACGATTCGCATTTACAGCCTAGCGGGTGAACTGGTGGACACCATCCATCATGAGTCGACACTAGACGACGGAAAAGCCTTCTGGGACCTGAGAACCAAAGACAATATGAACATCGCCTATGGCCTCTACATATTCCATGTTGAATCGGTAGAAGGAACATTCATTGGCAAATTCGCGGTGATCAAATAATGTCTATTGCAAAAACATCATCACGACACATGCGACGCATTTCCGCATTTTTGCTGCTAACGGCATTGGTTCTACCATCATTTGGTCAAAGTCTAGCCGAGGGTGGAGAGACAAAAACGATCACCAAGGTCGGGACGACTTCTGCTCAATTCATGAAATTGGGTGTTGGAGCTAGGGCCATCGCATTAGGCGGGACGTTCGTAGCGCAAGCAAACGATTTGTCGGCCTCGTATTGGAATCCTGCGGGGCTAAGTAAGCTTACGGGAGGGGCTGTGCAGTTCTCCCATACGCAGTACCTAGCCGACATTTCCTACAATTATGCCGCATTCGGCGTGAAAGTGGGAAATATCGGGACCATTGCTGCCAGTTTAGTCTATCTCGATTCTGGGGAAATGGAAGTTCGAACCATTTCGCAGCCAGAAGGAACGGGCGAATTGTTTAAAAAGCAGGATCTCGCTCTTCAACTCAGCTATGCAAAAGCGTTAACCGATCGTTTCGCGATCGGTGGAACTCTTAAGTTCATTCGCGAACAGATTTGGCACAGCGCGGCAACCGCTATGGCTTTTGATATCGGTGTATTGTTCACAACGCCGTACGAAAACCTGCGACTCGGAGCATCCATGTCCAATTTCGGACCTAAGATGCAGATGTCCGGGCGAGACATCATTTTCAGTACGGATCCCTCCCCCAATCAGGAAGGAAACGTTGAAATTGTTAACTCCGAATACCTAACCGACCAGTATGCGTTACCGCTAATGTTTAGAGTTGGTCTGGCTTGGGATGCCATTGCTACGCCAACGCACCACATCACCGTGATGACGGATGCGGCTCATCCCAATGACAACAGTGAGTACGTTAATATGGGATTGGAGTATGCCTTCCGTGATCTTTTTGCCTTGCGAACAGGATACAGAAACGCACTGGAAACCGATGGGGAGCAAGGACTTACGTTTGGTGGCGGAATTAATTTGCGGGTAGACAGAACCACCAAAGTTAGTTTCGATTATGCCTATGCTGAGTTCGGTAGACTTGAACAAACGCATTGGTACACGTTTAATTTGACGTTCTAAGACGGTTTATTAGCAAGAAGGATTAGGTGGAAAAGGGAGTTGTGCGCATGAAACGGATTATTCTGTTGGTGTTGTGGTGTTTGATTTTTACGTCAGTTTCTGAAGCTCAAATACTGGGCGACGTTGTGGATTCGTTTACCGATTTAGGTAATGAACAGCGTATGGTCTCAGGAAAACGGGCGACTGTTGTGCACCAAAGTGGCGAAATAGATGCACCTTTTACGGGGGTCGCCGTTGAGGTTGGAACGTTTGCCACGCATCCTGAAGCATTTTTCAGATTTTTGGAAGATGGAACCTGGTCAACCTGGCTTCCTGCCCACATCACGCCCTCAGCCACTGGAGGTACCCTCGTTGCTGGTTACCGTCAAGATGCCCCCATGCAGGCCTCCCGCTTCGAGTTTAAGATGCAGGTTGATTCCGCAGACCCCGCGGAAGTGAGAAACGGCGGTGTATTCAACAATGCGTTTGACGAAGACGCACGGATTCGTCCCGTCGAGTCGAGTTTCGAAGGATCACAATCCGGTGGAATAATACCCCCGCATCTGATTACAAGAGCTCAATGGGGCGCTCAACCGTTTCGTTTGGGCTCTCCTTCCCCTCTTTCAAGTCGCGCTTACGAATTCATGACCATGCATCATGCTGCGGGTTATTCGGCGGAGACCGAAGCTGAAGGCAAAGCGCAGATGCGTGCCATGCAGGACCTCCATCAAAATGTGCGGGGTTGGAGCGATATCGGGTACCAATTTGCGATAGATCGCGGAGGGCGCTTGTACCAAGGCCGTCCGTTCTTAGACAACAGTACTTCCCTATCTCAGGTCCCTAAACTTGCTATGGGAGCGCATGTGGGTGAACGAAACACGGGGAATATTGGCATTGTGATTATGGGTTGCTACCACCCACCTGAGCCGAGCTATAGCTGTATTCAACAAATGACTCCTGCAGCTTACGCTACTTATCGCACCCTTTTCGCCTTTCTAAGTGAACGTTACGGGGTAGCACCTACCCTAATCAGAGGCCACCGCGACTTTAGTCAAACGTCCTGCCCTGGAGATAACAACTACGTCCTTCTTCCAGCTTTGCGCACGGAAGTCGCTCAATTACTCATCACAGGAAATGAGCCCCTTGGAAGCGCGGAAATGACAGCCTCCCCTATTGTGAAAGGGAAAGTTGATCTGAGCTGGACGCTGTCAGAAGATTTAGGCATTGATTCGCTTTACGTTGAACGAGTCACGAGTTTGGGCACTTCCCGCGTAGTCGATAATGCCTTTTTAACATCTAGCTATACCGATGCGTCTCTTTTGGGAGAAACCAAAGTTACGTATTTGCTGATCGCGACCGCTGCGGGAGATAAACGACAAGAGCTGTCTCGTTTGGATATCGAAATTGCTGATCCCAATTCGTATGTCTTGACTAACGTATTCCCCAATCCGGCTCAGGATCAGGCTCAAATACGGTTCTATTTATCGGTTGAGGGACTCACCTCTCTTTCGTTGTACGATCCGAGTGGTCGGCGAATCGATTCGTGGGAGCTAGGGTTTCTATCGGAAGACGAATGGTACACCCGACCTATTCGTCTGGAAGGCCTTTCCTCAGGTACTTACTTTGTTCGATTAGAAGTGTCTGGTTTTAGCGGTATCGCTTTCGACAAAATCCAGACTGTACACGTGGTCCGATAAGTTCTACGGTCGTGTGCGACGGTTTTTGTTCGTTCTGGCCTGTAAAAAGCATACCCGGCCTCCTTTAGAAGACCGGGTAGCTTCACCCAGAACCAATCATCACTGAGAGGTGATGCACCGATATTTGTGCGTGACGAAATCTTAGTCAGCACATCGGTTTCGGATGAAAACGTACCACTGGATGCTTTTCGGATATGTAGGTCTTTTTTTCCTTTATGCGTAGTGCTTTCCCTTACTTGGCAAAGGACCGACGAAATGCGCCTTCAAAAGGTTTAGGAATAGATTCTTTGGTCGATAAAACAAGTGTAGACACCAATAAAGTGGATAATCCCTCCAATTGGTCCTTTTTAAACTACATTTGTGAATTGACATGGCGGTGCACCCTTCCCGACCACAAACATTGATCGCTGGCGGAGCCGGATTTATCGGCTCTCATTTATGTGAACGTTTTTTAGCTGACGGACACCATGTAACCTGCGTGGACAATTTGCTCACTGGGCGACTTGAAAATGTGGACCATTTGTTCAGCGTTCCGCATTTCACATTTTTGCATCAAGACATATCTACCTCCCTCGATGTAGGTAAGCAATTTGACTATATCCTAAACTTTGCATGTCCCGCATCCCCTATCGACTATCTAAAGTTTCCGATGGAAACCTTAGCAGTGGGTTCTTCAGGCATGAAAAACCTATTGGATCTGGCCTTGGCCTCGGGAGCAACCATTCTACAAGCGTCTACGAGTGAAGTGTATGGGGATCCGCTTACTCACCCGCAAAACGAGTCCTATTGGGGAAATGTAAATCCCATTGGGATTAGGTCCTGCTATGACGAGGGTAAGCGGGCAGCCGAGAGTATCTTCTTTGACTATCACCGACAGTACAAAATTGACATTAAGATAGCG